>CALXGW010000149.1 GCA_944387965.1 uncultured Anaerotruncus sp.
ATCGGGCAGCAAAAGAACGCCCCGTACGCCAAAGCATACGGGGCGTTCTCACCGGTTTTAACAACGCGGCAAAGTTTTGTTAATCTTCTTCGACATAGATCATAACGCTATCCTCAACTGGGTCGTACCGGGACTGTCTGGGATCAAAAGTAAAGTCATAACTGCGGCTGCGTTCGACCTTGGTGGAGCCGGATTTATCCCATTTAATTGTGCCGTTGACTTCCTCGCCGTCATCATTTTCAGCGCGCAGGATCTCTTTGAGATATTTCTTGCAGCTGTTGAGCGAGGTGCCGGCCGGGACAGTGATCGACCATTCCCCAGTGGTGGTGTACAGGTCGATGTCCTCCGAAATGCCGTCCACATAAATTTTGATCTTTCCGGTAGTCGGGTCATATGCTTTTTCTTCCGGATAGAAGGTAAAGGCAAAGGTGCCATTCTCATCAAGCCCGGTGGAACGCTTCAGATTCCATTCACATTCGCCATAGAGATAGTCCCCTGTTTTCGCATCATACGCTTCCACATTGTCGTTAAGTTCATCCAACAGGTCGGACAGGGTATCCCCTTCTTCCGCATTGATCGGTTTGGTTTTCAGACGGATGGTATAGGGGTTGCTGGAACTGCTCGAGCTGGAACTGTTATTCTTATTTGTGCTGGAACTGGAGGAACTGCTCGAACTGCCGGAGCTGACAATCGTCGGGGAAACCCGGGTCCCATCCATTTTTTCCACAATCGCATTTTTGGTGGTGGAGGTCACTTTGGAGCAGCTACCGGAATTGCCAAAGATGACATATGCCGCCGCTTTCAGGTTGAGGGTGGTGACAGCGCCGTCAATAAATACCGGGTTGGCACCCAAAATATTCATGGTGGTGACCTTCCCACCGGTCGCAATGTTTACCTGCACCTTGGAGCTGAGGCTCTTATTCATTGTCAATGTGCCGACTGTCCCGCCGATGGTCAGGAAGGTCTGGCTTCCCAGGGTGATCCCGCGATACACGCCTTGGGTATCGTGGAAACAAACCAGCAGGTCGCCATCTTCATCACTCATGAGGGTCAGGTCATTGCTGTTTGCCAGATAGCTGCCCGCTGTCTGGCCATAGCGGATAAAATTCACATAATTCCCCTGCACGCTGACGCTGTAATCCGAGCTGGAAGCAGCCGCGCTTGCAGATACGCCTACACTGAGCGCCAGTACAGCGCTGAGCATAAGACTCAAAAACCTTTTTGCAAACATTTTACCATTCACCCTTCTTTTCATTTTATCAAGTGCTCTGTCGATGTCTTGCTGTTACCTCAATCATACAATAGGGCGCTGTAAATGTAAACCATTTTTTCGTGAAAAAATGGACAGTTTTAATAAAATTGGTTAAATTAACCGGTTTTATTTTGCAGAAGGGAAGTATGGGCGGAGCACGCCGGCAACTTCACTGACCGGCATGGTCTGCAGCAGGATTTTCCCCGGCCCCTTGACGATCGTGTTGAAAATTCCTTCACCGCCAAACAGCATATTTTTTACTCCTGGCACTGTGACAACCTCCATCGTGCAGCTCTCGCTCATGGCGGCCAGATATCCGGTATCCACAATCATGCTCTGTCCAGCAGCCAGCTCATATTCCACCGCATGCCCATCGATTTCAATGAATGCTGTGCCGCGGCCGGAGAGGCGCTGCATAATAAACCCTTCGCCCCCAAAAAGGCCCGCCCCCAGTTTTTTTTGGAAAAAGACAGAAAGCTCCACTTCCTCCTGCGCCGCCAAAAAGCCGGATTTCTGTACGATCAGCCCGTTTCCGGGCTGGATTTCGACTGCCTTGATCGATCCTGGGAAGCTGGATGCAAAAGCGATCATCCCAGGGCCACCCTGTGCGGTATAACGGTTTTGAAAAAGCGATTCACCCGAAAACATCCTGCCAAACGCTTTGCCGATCCCGCCTGCTTGGGTCTGCATCTGCATATTGGGCGACATCCAACTCATTGAACCGCGCTCGGTAATCATACTTTCGCCCGCTTCCAGATCACAAATAACTACCGGCAACGGCGTCCCTTCGATTTGATACTGCATATACGCTTCCCCCTTAAAAAATATTGCGCAAAAGGTTGGGATCCGCTTCTGCGCCTGCCTTTATCATACCCTTTTTGCTGGAATTTTGCAATTGCTACAGCAGATATTTAATAATATCCGCTGTGCAGGCAGGTCTTCGGAAGCCGGGCGCAAAAAATCGTCCCGTCCCGGACAGATCGGGACAGGACGGGCACTTTTACCCAGTATATTCCAGCGCTTAAGCGCGCATCTGCTTAAGCCGCGCATATTTTTCTTTTGTTGCAATACCGCCGCGGATATGGCGTTCGGATTTATTTTGTTCGAGGACTTCCTTCACCTGCGCATAGATCAGCGGATTGATTTTTTTTAAACGCTCGGTGACATCTTTATGTACAGTTGATTTGGATATATGGAATTCCTTTGCAGCAGCGCGTACAGTCGTATTATGCTCGATGATATAATGGGCGAACAGGATCGCGCGTTCTTCCGGCATGCCTTTCAAAATGACTCCTCCCCTGCAAAAATGCTCTATGGCATGTATATGCGCTCTGACAGGGGAAAAAGACTAAAAGCGGGGGGCGCCAGCAGGGAAAATCCCAATGATGGCCGGAGGCAGCGCGGCAAAAGCAAAAAACAGGGGCGGTGCAGCCCAAAACGGCTGCACCGCCCCGTACTTTCAGCTGGACTTTTAAAGCCCCAGCTGCTGATCGGTCGCAGTAGGGATGCCATGGTCGGCCAGGATGCCTTCCAGGTTTTTGATATCCCCTACCCGGAAGATCATATACGCCATGCGGTCATCCCGGCTGATCATCGAATACATGTATTCGATATCAATTTCTGCCTGCGCCAGGATATCCAGCACCTTTGCCAGCCCGCCCGGCTCGTCCGGGACAGGTACCGCCAATACTTCGGTCATCGAAAGGATAAAGCCGTGTTCAAGCAGGATACTCACTGCATCCTGCGGACGGGTCGCAGTGATCCGCAATACGCCATAATCCGCTGTTTCAGCAATATGCAGGGCTCTTAAATCGATGCCGTTTTGTGCAAGAATACCGGTGACCTCAGCCAGCTGGCCGGCCTTGTTCTCCATAAATACGGAAATCTGTTGGATACTCATAGCGGCAACCCCTTTCTTAAATTTTACGCTTATCGATCACACGGACTGCTTTGCCTTCACTGCGTGTAATGGATTTGGGTGCGACCAGTTTTACCTTCGCATAGATGCCAAGCATTGCTTTCAGCGCAGAAACCAGACCTTTTTCCATCTCGGTGATATGTGCCAGCGAGTCGGAGAAGTTTTCCGGCGTCATTTCGACCATGACTTCCAATGTATCCGAATTGTTCACGCGGTCCACAATGATCTGGTAGTTTGCAGGATATCCCTGTTCCAGCAATACCGTTTCGATCTGGGACGGGAAGACATTGACCCCTTTGACGATCAGCATATCGTCGCTGCGGCCCATCGGTTTGGACATCTTGATGTGGGTGCGTCCACAGGAACAAGGCTTCCTGGACAGCACGCAGATATCCCTTGTCCGGTAACGCAGCAGCGGGAACGCTTCCTTGGTGATCGAAGTGAATACCAGCTCGCCTTTGGAACCTTCCGGCAGGACTTCACCGGTATTCGGGTCAATAATTTCAGCAATGAAATGGTCCTCGTTGATATGCATGCCGGTCTGTTCGCTGCACTCAAAAGATACGCCAGGACCGCTGGTTTCGGTCAGGCCATAAATATCATATGCCTTGATCCCCAGTTTTTGCTCGATATCCCGGCGCATCTCTTCGCTCCAGGCTTCTGCGCCGAAAATACCAGCTTTCAGTTTGATCTTGTCCCGCAGGCCGCGTTCATGGATGCTTTCTGCCAGATATGCTGCATAAGACGGGGTGCAGCAAAGGATGGTCGCTTCCAGGTCGATCATGAACTGCAGCTGCCGGTCGGTATTGCCAGAAGACATCGGCAAGGTCAGGCAGCCGACCTTATGGCTGCCGCCGTTGAGCCCCGGACCGCCGGTGAACAGCCCGTATCCATAACAGACATGGCACACATCCTGCTCGGTGCCGCCTGCCGCCACGATCGCACGGGCGCAGCAATCCTCCCACAGGTCAATATCCTTCTGGGTATAAAACGCCACGACCCGCCGCCCGGTGGTGCCGGAGGTAGACTGGATACGCACACAGTCTTTGAGCGGCATGCCCAGCAGCCCATATGGATAAGCATCCCGCAGGTCATCTTTGGTGAGGAACGGCAGCTTATGCAGGTCTTCCACCCCTTTGATATCTGCCGGGGTGAGCCCTTTTTCCTCCATCTTTTTGCGGTAATAAGGGACATTTTCCCAAACATGGTGCACCTGTTTGACCAAGCGTTCATTCTGCCAGGCGAGGATTTGTTCCCGGCTGGCACACTCGATTTCCGGTTGATAATAACGTTGTTTCATAGACTTCTCCCCAGTATGATAAGAAATCAGTCCCCCCAGGACTGTCCGGTACCACTTTTGTTATCCCTGTCCCCGCGTTTGGGGCAGGGATTCAAGATTCCCTGCCCAAGCGGAAAGCTTTTTGGTTCATCTCCAAAAATTTGCCAGGTACGCTTTGGCTGATTGCCTGCATCCATTCTTCCTCGGTGAAATCAAATCCCTTAGACAGCCGCCCCATCAGCACCAGGTTGGCCGCTTTGCTGCTGCCAGCCTCTTCCGCCAGGCTCAGCGCGTCAAACGCATCCACGTCGATGCCTTTTTCCTGCATTTTCTGTACCAGGTTTTCCGGATAGGACGCCGCGCCGGTGATGACCGGCATCGGGTTGACCTGCTGGGTATTGGTGACGATCTTCCCATTGGGTTTGAGGTATTCAGTCCAGCGCGCAGCTTCCAGCAATTCAAAGGAAACGATGAAATCTGCCTGCCCTTTGTCGATGATCGGGGAATAGACCTTATCCCCGTAACGCACATAGGTCACCACGCTGCCGCCCCGCTGGCTCATCCCGTGGACCTCGGAAACTTTGATGTCATACCCTTTGGTGAGCAGCAGGCGGCCCAGCAGCTTGCTGGCCAGCAGGGAACCCTGTCCGCCTACGCCGACGATCATAATATTTTTGGTTTCCATGCTTAACCCTCCTTTTTGCCGCCCAGGGCGTCGAATTTGCAAAGCTGCTCGCATACGCCGCAACCGGTGCAAAGGGTGTTGTCGATGACGGCCTTCTTGTCCACGATGCTGATAGCCGGGCAGCCGATCTTCATGCAGGATTTGCAGCCCACACATTTGGCCGGGTCGGACAGGATCGGGCCGGGCGTCTTGACATATTTGAGCAGCACGCACGGACGGCGGCTGATGATGACCGACGGTTCAGCGGCGGCGAGTTCTTCCTTGACCGCCGCGTCACAGGCAGCCAGATCATACGGGTCGACCACCCGCACCCGTTTGATGCCGATCGCACGGCAGAAACTTTCCAGGTCGATCTTGGTGCAGGGATCCCCTTTCAGGTTATATCCGGTGGTGGGGTTCTGCTGATGCCCGGTCATGCCGGTGATCGAGTTATCCAGGATAACCACGGTGGAATTTGATTCGTTATATGCGATATTCACAAGCCCGGTCATGCCCGAGTGCATAAAGGTCGAATCGCCGATCACAGCGACTGTATGCCCCTCGCCCTGGCCGCCGCCGGCTTTGTTGAAGCCATGCAGCCCGGAAACGCTTGCGCCCATGCAGATGGTGGTGTCGATTGCGCTCAACGGCGCGACCGCGCCCAGGGTGTAGCAGCCGATATCGCCCAGGACGGTGCACTTGTTTTTACTCAGCGTGTAGAACATTCCGCGATGCGGGCAGCCCGCGCACATCACCGGCGGGCGCGGCGGGATATTTTCATCCAGCTTGCAGCCTGCAGCGGTCGCTTTGCCCAACGCCTGCGCCACAATATTCTGGCTCAGTTCATCGATGCAGGAGAATTTTTCCTTGCCGATGGGGGAAAGCCCCAGGTTGCGGCAATGGCTCTCAATAAACCCATCCAATTCCTCGACAACCACCAGTTGGGAAACCCCGGCGGCAAAATCCCGGATGAGTTTTTCCGGCATCGGCCAGCTCAGGCCCAATTTCAATACCGGATATGTATCCCCGCAGGCTTCTTTAACATATTGATAAGCGGTCGAGGCGGTGATGATGCCGATCTGATGGTCCTTGCCGGGTTCTATCCGGTTGACCGGGGCGGTTTCCGCCCATTCGGTCAGGCGGCGGGTACGTTCTTCCACCACCGGATGGCGGCGTTTGGCGTTGCCCGGCATCATGATATATTTGGCCCCGTCCTTTTGATACGGTTTGGGTGCAGGCATGACCCGGTCAGCCGGTTCCACCACGCTTTGGGAATGGGAAACACGGGTACACATCTTGAGCAGCACCGGCGTATCAAACTGTTCGCTCAGTTCATATGCCAGCTTGGTGAACGCCAGAGCTTCGGCCGAATCGGACGGCTCAAGCATCGGGATTTTTGCCGCTTCGGCATAGTGGCGGGAATCCTGCTCGTTCTGGGAGCTGTGCATGCCCGCGTCGTCCGCCACACCGATCACCATGCCGGCATTGACGCCGGTATAGGAAATGGTGAACAACGGGTCGGCCGCCACATTCAACCCGACATGCTTCATGCCGCAGAAAGAACGCTTGCCGGCCAGGCATGCGCCGAAAGCCGTTTCCATCGCGACCTTTTCATTCGGCGCCCATTCGGCATAGATCTCGTCATATTTAGCGGCGCACTCGGTGATCTCTGTGCTTGGCGTGCCCGGGTAACTGGAAACCAGTGAACAGCCCGCTTCGTACAGCCCCCTGGCAACCGCTTCGTTGCCCAGCATCAGGGTCTTCATTGGGGTATTCCTCCTTATTTTTCAACTCATGTCATGGATGAAGTCACCGTTTCTTGGCAGCCCGCCGTTCGGCAGCGGCGTCGCCAATCGATTCCCGCACCGTGACGGTGACCGTCTGCTCATAGCAGGCAAAGATTTCTTCCAGGCGTTCCTCCGAAGGGGCTTTGGTCAGCGTGCTGACCAAAGGCACGATCACCAGCCCTGCAAGCATACAGAATGCCCCGCAGTTGATCGGCGACTGGAGGATCACCGGGAAACTGGCGCGTACAAAGATGTTGGCCAGCATCACCACAGTGGAAAATAGGAAACTCACCCAGCAGGCAGCTTTTGTGACCCGCTTCCAATACAGTCCATACAGGAACGGCGCCAAAAACGCCCCGGCCAACGCCCCCCAGCTGACGCCCATCAGCTGAGCGATAAAGGTGATGTTAGATTTGTATTGGATGATTGCCAGCACCACGCTGATGGCAATGAATACAACCACCAGCGACTGCATCCACCGGACCTGCTTTTTTTCATCCATATCCTTTATTATATTATCCTTAATGAAGTCCAGCGTCAAGGTGGAACTGGAGGCAAGTACCAAAGAAGATAAGGTAGACATTGAAGCAGACAGCACCAAAATGACCACAACAGCGATCAGGATGGTCGGCAATCCGGAGAGCATGGCTGGGATTACCGCATCATACCCATCGACAGCGATGTCGATCTGGTCGCCGAAAAGACGGCCAAACCCGCCTAAAAAGTAACATCCGCCCGAAACGATGACCGCAAATACTGTCGAGATCACAAGCCCTTTATTGATGGCGGACTCACTTTTAATCGCATAAAATTTCTGTACCATCTGCGGCAGCCCCCAGGTGCCCAGGCTGGTCAGCAGCACCACGCCGAGCAGCCCGGCCGGGTCCGGCCCGAAGAAGGAGGCAAATACCCCCGGCACATTGGAAACAGAAGGATCGGTTACCATGGCCAGCCCTTCCAGCGCCCCCATAAAACCGCCCTGGCTTTTCAGCACAGCGGCTACGACCGCGATAATCCCCACGATCATGATAAGGCCCTGGATAAAATCATTGATCGCCGTCGCCATATATCCGCCGGCAATGACATAAATGCCGGTCAGAACCGCCATCACGATCACGCAGATGCTGTAGTCGATATGGAAGGCCATACCGAACAGGCGGGACAGGCCGTTATACAGGCTGGCGGTATATGGGATCAGGAAAATAAAAATGATCGCGGAAGCGGACAGCTTGAGCGACCGGCTCCCAAACCGTTTGCCAAAGAATTCCGGCATGGTGGCGCTGTCCAGATGCTGGGTCATGACCCGGGTGCGGCGTCCCAGCACCGCCCAGGCCAGCATCGAACCAAGGAAAGCGTTGCCCAGCCCGGCCCAGGTGGCCGCGATACCGTATTTCCAGCCGAATTGCCCGGCATACCCAACAAAGACAACGGCTGAAAAATAGCTGGTGCCGTAAGCGAAGGCGGTGAGCCATGGACCGACCGACCGGCCGCCCAGCACGAATCCGTTGACGTCGGTGGTATGGCGGCGGCAATAAAGGCCGATCCCCACCATCACACCGAAAAATACGATCAACAATGAAAGCTTTATCATCAGATCAACCATAACAAATCATCCCTCACAAATATCCCTTTTCGGAGCCGCATCAACCGGTGCGGCTCCCCCCACAGAGCTTGTTTCAGCTGGTGATCTGGCTTTCCACCAGCCGGCCATGGCAATATTTCTCCCGCAGCACCGGCTTTTCAATCTTACCGGTCGGGTTGCGGGGGACTTTATCAAAAATTACCTTGCGGGGCCGTTTATAACGCGGCAGTTCCTTGCAGAAATTGTCGATTTCCTCCTGGGTGCAGGACATCCCCTCTTTGATCTCAATGATCGCAGCCGCAATCTCGCCCAACCGGTGGTCAGGCAGCCCAATGACGGCCACATCCTTGATCTTGTCGTTCCTGCGCAGGAAGTCTTCGATCTGCACCGGATAGATATTTTCACCGCCGGAAATGACCACATCTTTTTTGCGGTCCACCAAATAGATGAATCCATCCTCATCCATACGGGCCATATCGCCGGTGTAAAGCCATCTGTCTTTGAGCACTTCATCGGTCGCCTGCGGGTTTTTATAATAGCAGAGCATGACGCCCGGCCCATGTACGATCAATTCCCCAACCGTCCCCTGCTCCACATCCTCTCCATGCTCATCCACAATACGCGCTTCCCACAGATATCCGGGTTTCCCGATCGCACCGACCTTTCCGATATGCTCGACCCCCAAATGGACGCATCCGGGGCCAAGCGATTCGGAAAGCCCGTAGTTGGTGTCATATTTATGATGCGGGAACAGCTTCATCCAACGGTGGATCAGGCTGGGCGGCACCGGCTGGGCGCCGATATGCATCAGCCGCCACTGGTCAAGGTAATAATTATCCAGGTTGATCCGCCCGCTGTCGATCGCGTCCAGCAGATCCTGCGCCCACGGCACCAGCAGCCAGACGATCGTACATTTTTCCTCAGTGACCGCCCGCAAAATCCATTCCGGCTTCACCCCGCGCAAAAGCACCGCTTTGCTGCAGGAAATCAGCGATCCGAACCAATGCATCTTTGCGCCGGTATGATATAACGGGGGGATACACAGGAACACATCTTCTTTGGTCTGGCCGTGATGCTTCTGCTCGGTCAGGCAGGAGCAGTAGAGCGCCTGGTGATTATGTAAGATCGCCTTCGGGAACCCGGTGGTGCCGGAAGAAAAGTAAATGGCCGCATAATCCTCATCCACCAGATGCACCGGCGGCGCGCTCGAGGAACAGAAGGACATCAGCTTGCAGCAGTCCTCGGTGTAGGACGGCTTATCCCTGCCGACGAAGAACATCAGCCGGATTTGCGGGAGTTTGTCTGCGATCGGGTCCATCCGGCCGACAAATTCCGGCCCGAACACCAACGCTTCCACATCGGCCAGTTCCAAACAATATTTGATCTCATCGGTGGAATAGCGGAAATTTAACGGTACCGCCACGCACCCGGCCTTTAAAATCCCAAAATAGGTCGGCAGCCATTCCAGGCAGTTCATCAGCAAGATCCCCACTTTGGTGCCGCGTTCCACCCCGCGACTGAGCAGCAGGTTGGCAAAGCGGTTGGCACGGCGGTCGAAATCCTTCCAGCTGAGTTCCCGGCGGTAGGGGGCGTTGGGGTTGGCGGTTTCAATCAGGCTGAAATCCCGCCAGGTGACCGCCTGGTCGCGTTCCTCCGAGGGGTTGATCTCGACCAGCGCAATCTCAGACCCATGCAGCCGGGCATTGCGTTCCAAAAGTTCTGTAATGACCATTTTCCTTCTCCTTTTCTTCACAACAAATAAAAACGTCCTCTGCAAAAAACTTTGCAGAGGACGAGAATATCCCGTGGTACCACCTCAATTTGCCGCATACGCGGCCTCATCGGGCACATACATGCCCCAGCGCGTTATCGGGCGCACCCGTCGCTGCCTACTGCTGGTTCGGCAGGCCGCTCCGGAGGGTATTCAGTAGCTGCGTCCCTACCGCCTCGCACCACCCGGCGGCTCTCTGGCAGGCCCATCAGCTTCCTACTTGGCTCCATCATCGCGTTCGTCATTGAAAATACTTTATCACTTTAAACCGAATAAGTCAAGGCTTTTTTTCATTTTTTCCCACCGGGACCGGCGGTTCGGTTGTAAAACCGTTGACTGTCATATGTGCGACATAGGCGCCGGTGTCGTCGGTGATGTCAATCGCATACAGGCAGGTGCGCCTGCCCGCCTTCAGGCAGACAGCTTCGGCGGTGAGGACCTTCCCGCGCGCAGGCGCAAGGAAGGTGATGGCTGCCTGCTGGGAAACAGTGACCGATGTGCTGTGGCCGTTGGCCGCGATGGCGAATGCAAAATCAGCCAGCGTGAACAGCGCGCCGCCCATCGGCACATGATTTGCGTTGAGCAGCCCGGGACGCAATTCGAGCGTGCAGACCGCCCGCCCAGGTTCGGCTTTTTGAATTTGGACGCCAGTGGTTTCAGTGGCATAACGGTCACCGGAAAAGCAGGCCCGGATCTGATCGAGAGTCGGCATGGGATCGCTCCTTTTAAAAAATATCGTAGATGCACGCCGCCCTTCCGGACGGATGCAGGGCAATACAAATGGGTTTTTATTATTTTATCCCAATTTTTTAAAAATGCAAGATTTTTTTCACGCCGGACTTTTATAAAATGACTTTTATAATGTTTAAAAGGGATGTAAACTGCCTTGTAAAGGGGATTTGTTTTGTTTTGTCATCTGTTTTCAGAACGAGTCTGGGGAGATATTACTACAAGTTTGCGTAAAATTTTTTAAAAACCGGGAATTTCCGGGTTTACATTTCCCTGAAAAAACCGTATACTGAAACCAAAGAAATATTCGAGTGAAAAATCCGGGAGAGTCCCCGTTTGGGGCGCCGAAGGTGAAGCCGCAAAAACTCTCAGGCAAAAGGACCGGATTTGGACGAAACTCTGGAAAGCCAAAGGGGATGCGACGGGAACTCCCCTTGGCACCGAAGAAGCAAGCCCCATTTGGGGCGAATCTTTCAGGTTAGGAACAGAGGCGCGCTGCAGTCTTGCAGTGCGCCTTTTTTTGTTGCAGAAAACAGTCCGATCAATACATACAGGAGGAATGATGGATGGAAAAAAAGACCCCTCTTTATGACGCGCATGTAGCGCTCGGCGGGAAGATCGTTCCGTTTGCCGGGTATCTGCTGCCGGTACAGTATTCCGGCGTGATCGCCGAACATATGGCGGTACGCCAGCAGGCAGGGCTTTTTGACGTTTCCCATATGGGCGAAATCTGGCTTTCCGGCAAGGATGCGCTGGCCAATATCAACCGGCTGATGACCAACGATTTCACCAGCCTGGCGATTGGCCGGGTACGTTACAGCCCGATGTGCAACGAACAGGGCGGCGTGATCGACGACCTGCTGGTCTACCGGATGGGCGAAGAAAACTACCTGATCGTTGTCAACGCCTCCAACCGGGAAAAAGACGCCGCATGGATTTCCTCCCATCTGGAAGGGGAGGTGCAGTTTTGCGACGCTTCGGATGAAACCGCGCAGATCGCCTTGCAGGGCCCGAACGCCCAGGCGATCCTGGAAACGGTGTGCAGCCCGGAGGAAATCCCGCAGAAGTATTATTCCTTCACCAACGATGTCTGCATCAAGATCGGGGACGGCATCCGCTGCTGTGTTTCCCGCACCGGGTATACCGGCGAGGATGGGTTTGAACTTTACTGCGACGCAAAGGACGCCCGCACGCTGTGGGATGGGCTGCTCGAAGCGGGCAAGGCGTTCGGTTTGATTCCCTGCGGCCTGGGCGCGCGCGATACCCTGCGCCTGGAGGCTGCCATGCCGCTTTACGGGCATGAGATGGATGACACAGTCACCCCGCTGGAAACCGGGCTGCAGTTTGCCGTCAAGATGGGCAAACCGGATTTCATCGGAAAAGCAGCGATGGAACAAAAGGGCGAGCCTGCGATCCGCCGGGTAGGGCTTAAAGTGACCGGCCGCGGCATCGTGCGGGAGCACTGCCCGGTTTGGCTGGGGAAAAAACAGGTCGGGCATTCCACCTCCGGCACCCATTGCCCCTATTTGGGCGGGGCGTATGCGATGGCGCTGATCGATGCGGATATCGCGGACGGTACGGTATTGGAAGCGGATGTGCGCGGGCGCAGGGTCGCCTGCGAAGTAATCCCGCTGCCGTTTTATAAAAGATAACAACCGAAAATACAGAAAGGGGATTTCAAAATGATTAAAGAAGGGTTACTTTACAGCAAATCGCATGAATGGATGAAGGAACTGGGGAATGGGCAGGTAGAAATCGGGCTGACCGACCATGCGCAGGAAGCGCTCGGCGACCTGGTATTCGTCAATC
>CALXGW010000150.1 GCA_944387965.1 uncultured Anaerotruncus sp.
AGCCATTGCGGCAGGCTGCATGACCGCGAGAAAAATGTTGGCATCTGCCTGCAAGGGGTCAAAAATGTCATGACCTGGCTGGGCATGAAGGATTACGGCACAATAAAATCATGTATCAGGCAGGGCCCAAATGTAAATTTATTATTAAAAAATGGGTGATTTATCCAATTTTAATTGGATAAATCACCCATTAAATATGTGCGACCATTGTTTACTCAGCGCCTGTGCCGCGTTTTACCCGGATACCGCCACGGCCCTTGCCAATCAAAATTTTTCCATCCCGGCGCAGCGTTTCCAATATCTCGCGCAGGCGGTATTCGCTGACCTGATAGCCTTTCTGATGCAGGAATTCCAGCAGGCGCCCCCTACCCATCGGCACCTTCCCGCAGGCATCCAGGATCTCGGCGCATATTTTTTCCTGCTCCCGGCCCGGCTTGCATGGAACTGAGCGGCTATGGACCATATGTGGGGGCAAGTCCTGTACGGTGATGCTTTCCCCGCCCATATAAGCCATATACTCCACGCAGTTGGAGAGCTCCCGGACATTGCCGGGCCAGTCATAAGTATAGAAAAATTCCCGCACCCCTTTTTCCAGTACCAGCGGCTTATCATGTCCTGCCCAAAACTGCTTCAGGAGTTTTTCGATATCCTCTTTGCGTTCCCGGAGCGGCGGCAGGTGCAGGGAAAAGGTGTTTAGCCGGAAATATAAATCCCGCCGGAAAATGCCCTGTTCCACCAGCGTTTCGATATCGCTGTTGGTAGCGCTGATGATCCGCGCGTCCACAGGGATCAGTTCCGAGCCACCGATCCGCATGATCTCTTTTTCCTGGAGCACCCGCAGCAGTTTCATCTGCATCAGGGTGGAAATATTCCCCAGCTCGTCCAAAAAGATCGTCCCGCCCTGCGCCGCTTCAAAAAGGCCGGCTTTCCCGCTGCGCTTTGCGCCGGTGAATGCCCCCTCCTCATAGCCGAACAGTTCGCTTTCGAGCAAGCTGTCGGGCAGGGCTGCACAGTTGATGGCAATAAACGGGTGGTTGCGGCGGGCAGATGCATTGTGTATGGCCTGGGCAAACATTTCTTTGCCGGTCCCGGTTTCCCCCAGGATCAGGATCGGGGCGTCGATCATCGCCATCTTTTTGGCCCGGTTCAGCACAAGATCCATGCAGGGGCTGCGGTGGATGATATCGGAAAATTGGTACTTTACCGTATAGCTGTCGGTTTTCTGCTTGCGGGAGAGGGCCCGTTCGGCGCTGTAGGCCCGTTCGACATCCCGGATGACAATGATACTGAGTTTTTCATCACTGGTGGTGGCAAGGCGCTGCTTAAAAATCAGCAGGTTTTTTCGCACCTGCCCTTCTGAAAGGGTGGCAGAAAAATTGTCGGTATGATCCATCCGGATCAGCTGTTGGCAGAACGGATGGATGTGGTCGGTGTTAAAGGCGGAGCAATTGCGCGGATTGGAAAGCAAGCCGCAGACATGCCGGTTGCATCGGACGATCTGATGCTGCTGTTCATCGACGATGATGATCCCGGCGTTGATGTTGGAAAGGACCACGTCCAGCTGGATCCGGTCCTTCAGGACCTTATTGATCCCCTGATAGCTTTGGCACAGGGCGACGCCATATTCCAAAATACGGTTATGAAAATCTGCATTCCCCACGCCCAGGGCAGAGGCGATGCTGGTAAGGGTGATGACGTCCAGTTTGCGCATGCCGATATCGATGATGGGCCGATCTTTGATTGGCAGTTGTTCGAGTTCGCCGGGCGTCACAATGAAATCCATATCTTCCGGGCCGGGGCTCGGGACTTTGCCGGGCCAGTATGGGAAGTAATCCAGCGTGCCGCTGTTGTTCTGGCGGAGGATATTGATCAGGGAGAGGGCGGAAGGATAATGGTAATCGAATACCAGCACCTTGGAGTTCTGGGGGATCAGTTTGATCTTCTCCAACTGTTCCAATGAAAATGCGAAATTGGAAAAAATGATCTTGGTATCCACCGGGAGAAGCGGGCGGATGGTTTCCAACAGCAGTTCACTTGAAAGCAATGCAATATCGGCATTGTTGATCGGGCGGGTTGGATTGTCAGAGATGCAGATGCCCTCCACATATGCGTATTGGGAAAAAAATTCCCGCAGATAACGGCTGTAAGCCTCCACGATCTGGCGTTCGATAGCAAGCACGACGATATGCTTCATAGCGGGGCCTCCTTCCCAAAGATACGACGGACCATCCTGGCCGGCCAAACGGCCCTGGTGCACCTATACATAGCATATTTAATCCTATGCAAGCGCAGCTGTCAAGCTTTTTTATGGATTTTCCGCAGGACGGATGGATATACAATCCGGGCGCAGCCGGCCGGCACTTCTTTTTTATAGATATAGCGCATAGACTTGTCTTATCAAGGCTGTGGAAAAAGGGGGATGCGCTATGCTGCGCCGGAAAAAGAAAGGATATACCGCTCCACGATATGCTGCTGCAAAAAGCCGCGCGCCCAAAAACCGCGACCCGGCGCTGGTGGTTTTGACGGTACAGATCATGATCTGCACCTTATTATTGGTGGTAGGATGGGGGATCGCGTCCAAAAAACCGTCTTTCTGGGAAAATTGGCGCGCCGGATACCGGCAGCTGCTGGAACAGGAAGGGTTTGCAGTCCCCGGCTTTTTTGACGGGCCTTCACAGGATGGGATAACCGCCCTGCAGGAACAGGCAGCGCAGGCATGGGCCGCTTTTTTCAGCCAGACGGCATACCCGGACAGCCAGGCGTCATCGGATACCGGTGAAGGACCGGCGGAAGCGTTGGACGGGGCGGGCGGCTGGATGGGCGCGCCCCCGGATGGGATACAGGCCCCCGACTCCTGCGCGCTTTTCCCAATCGCAGTTTCTGCACGGGTGGAGCCGCCAGTAAGCGGGCCGGTGACCTCCCTGTATGGATACCGCTTCCATCCGCTGACCGGTTCGGATGATTTCCACCGCGGGCTGGATATCGCAGCGGCGCAGGGCAGCCGGATCTATGCGTCGCTGCCGGGGACGGTATCCGAGGTGGGGGAATCGGCCATATACGGCAAATATATCACTCTGGATCATGGGGACGGCTTAAAAACCACCTACTGCCATTGCCAGGAAATCATCGGGACCGAAGGGGAACGGCTGCGGCAGGGGGAACTGGTGGCGCTGGTGGGCAGCACGGGCATTTCCACCGGCCCGCATGTGCATTTTGAGCTTTCCAGGGACGGGGTCTACTATAACCCGGCCTGGGTTTTGAATGGGATGGTTGGATATGACCTTCCGGTATAAAGGTACTGCCTATATCTTTTCCTTTGGCTTTTTTGCCGTGCTTGCCCTGTATCTGGCGCTGGACCGCAATGGGGCGGGCATCCCGGTGCTGCTGGCGGCGGCGGTACATGAAGCGGGGCATATCCTGCTGATTGCCAATGCCGGGGAAACGGTGCCGGCGATCCGGTTTGCAGCTTTCGGCATCCGGATGGAAAAACGGGGGATGGCAGGATATCTACAGGAGGCCCTGATTTATGCGGCCGGGCCTCTGGCAAATTTGGTGACCGGCGCAGCGGCGTACCTGTTCCTGGGGCCGAACCTGTTTTCTTTTGCGAGCCTGGGGCTGCTGATATTTAACCTTTTGCCGGTCGGGCGGCTGGATGGCGGGCAGCTGCTGCGGCTTTTGCTGTGCCGGTGGGCGCCGGCGCATGCAGCGCGGGGGATGATGGCTGTGGGGCTGGCAGTGCTGGCGCCGTTGTTCGCAGTTTCGCTGGCGCTGCTGCAAAACGGGAACCCCAGCCTGCTGCTGGCGGTGGTCTACCTGGCGCTTTGCCTGCCGGGGGGATAACGGCAGGCAAAACAAAAAAGGCCCTCGTTTTGAGGGCCTTTTTGAAACGGGGTATGCGCGTCCGGATCAGTCGCTGGTATAGGGCAGCAGGCCGAGATGACGTGCGCGTTTGATCGCGATGGTCA
>CALXGW010000151.1 GCA_944387965.1 uncultured Anaerotruncus sp.
ATCCGCTTTCCACATAAACCCGCTCAGGCATGTTAATAATAACCTTGCCAAGAACCAATAGCTGATAAGCTGGCAAAATAAAGGAGGAACATGCTTGATGAAAGCCACAGGGATTGTAAGGCGTATCGATGACCTGGGCCGCGTAGTCATCCCGAAGGAGATCCGGCGTACCATGCGTATCCGGGAGGGCGACCCGCTTGAAATATATACGGATAATGACGGTGAAGTGATTTTTAAAAAGTATTCCCCGATCGGTGAGTTGGCATCCTTTGCGACCCAATATGCCGAGGTACTGGGAAAGGTGGGCGGATATCCGGTGGTCGTATGCGACCGCGACCATGTGATCAGCGTATCCGGTATCCCGAAAAAGGAACTTTTGGAGCGCAGGGTTTCTACCGCATTGGAAGAATTGATGGAACAGCGCCGCACATTTGCTGTAACAGGGGACGGCAAGCGGCTGCAGCCGGTGGAAGGGGTGGACCGGTTCGCACTGGTACAGGCGCCGATTATTGCAGCCGGGGACGTGTGCGGGAGCCTGATGTTCATTGCGGGAGATAATCCTGCGCCGGCAACTGATACAGAGATCAAGCTGATCCAGGTGGGAGCTGCATTTCTGGGCAGACAGATGGAGGAATAAGCGATGGAAGAGAAAACGCCGAAATTGCAGCGGAAAGCAAGGGTCGCGCAGGCGGTCAGCAGAATCGTATCCACGCCGCCGAGCAGATCCGACCCGGATGGCAGCTACACAGGAAAACCAATGGATACACATGAAAAACCGGTACAGGACGCGGATGACCTGTAAAAATGAGGGCCTCTCTGTGATATGCACAGCGGATGCCCTCGTTTTTTTGCATTTTTCCAATTGCCGGGATGAATATGTCCCAGAATAACAACTGGGGAAATTTTTTGCGCAGTGTGGCGGCGGGGATAAATTTATGTGTGCATAATATGTGTAATGTTCACACTTTATTCATAATTTTTTTATCGACCCAACACGTTGGAACAATAGACTAAGTGCCGGAAGCGATGCAGCTTCACCGGCAGGAAGCTGCAAAGGACGCGATAGAAAAACAGCTGCTGGAGAGGGAGCTTGTTATGGTAAAGTGGAAGGATAAGGGCAAAATGGCGGCTGTTGTTGCCGTGTTGGTGCTGGTGCTGGTATCGTCAGTGATTTTTGCCGCCAGGCCGGGCGGCGGCCCTGGGGGCGGACCGGGCGGTATGGGCGGCAATATCGGCCAGGTTGAGATGAGCCAGAGCGTCATCAGCGTAAAGCTGACGGCGCCAACTGTTGGAAGCCTTTCACGGGAAACGGATTTCATCGGGAAGATCGAGCCGGCAGAAACAGTGAATGTCTATCCGGAAATCAGCGAACAGGTGACCAAGATCTATGTGGAAGCCGGCCAGACTGTCAAGGCGGGCGACTTGCTGTTTGAAATGGATGACAGCGATGCGCAGCTTTCCTATCAAATTGCGCAGGTGGGGTATGAACAGCGGGCGATCAGTGCGGATACGACGCTGGGCAGCGGGTATGACCAGAAGATCCTGAGTGCGGAAAGTTCGCTCAAATCGGCGCAGCAGAATCTGAACAATGCCCGCCTGAAACTGAAGGATTACAATGACGGGCTGGACGACAGCCTGCTGAATGCGGAAAAGCGCCGGGATCAGGCAGAAGAAGCGATGAAGCAGGCGGAACTTGCTTATAATGGATATACAGGTGATGACGAGGCGGAAAAGGCGGAGTTGTACGATGCCTGGACGGCGGCCGAGCAGGAATACCTGATGTACCGGGCGGCAGTGAACGAGCTGGAGGACAGCGAGGACAGCGAAGCCCGTGACCTGCGCAACAGCTATAAAAACGCACAGGCCAGTTATGAGCAGGCGCTGGAAAATTATAACCTGCTGATGGGCGGTTCGCTGGAGGATACCCAGCGGGCGGTGGAAGCCGAACTGAAATCAGCAGAACTTTCGCTCGAGCAGAGCGCCAGCCAGCTGGATAAATATAAGGTATATGCCCCGATCGACGGGGTGATCGAAACAAAATCGATCAGCCTGTATGAAAAGCCTTCCACCGGTACGGCGGCATTTACCATTTCCAATAAGGATAACCTGACGGTCAGCTTTAACGCATCCTCAGACGGTGCAGCTGCGCTTTCCCTGGGCGATGCGGTGACGGTGACAAAGGGCGGGCAGACCTATACGGCCAATGTGTATGAGATCGATTCCAAGGCGGATGAATCCACCGGCCTGTTCCCGATTAAGGCTCAGCTGGAAAACGGTGGGGAAAGCCTGCTGACCGGGGTATCGGTCAAGGTAACGGCGGCGACCCAGAAGGCGGAAAATGCGCTTTTGGTGCCGAATGACGCTGTTTATTATGAAGACGGGCAGGCGTATGTGTTTACATATGTGGACGGCAAAGCAGTCCGCACCGATTTTACACCGGGCATGTCCAACAGCGAATGGGTCGTGGCGGAAGATGGGCTGGATGAAAACAGCCAGATCATCACGACCTGGCATCCCGACCTGAAGGATGGCGTGTCGGTCGTCCTGCAGCAGGCGCAGCAGGATACCGCTGCGCCGCAGGATGGCGCCGAAGCTGCCGGCGATGCAGCCAACGGGCAGGCTGTCCCACAGCAGGGTGAGCCTGCCGGAAAACCGGAGGGACAGGGGGAATAACCGATGACGCTGCCAAGGCTTGCAGTCAAACGCCCGGTATCGGTGCTGATGTGCGTACTGATGCTGCTGGTGTTTGGCATTTCCTCAATCTTCGGGATGGAGATCGAATCCACACCGGAGATGTCGATGCCGGTGTTTATGGTAAATACGCGGTATAGCGGGGCTTCGCCGGAAGAGGTGGACAGCCTGGTCACCGACAAGGTGGAAGCTGCGTTGTCCGCAATCAGCGATGTAAAGACTATGACCTCCCGTTCGGGGGAAGGGTCGTCCATGACGATGCTGGAATTTGATTACAGCGTGGATATGGATGAAAAATATGATGAGATCAATGAAGCGCTGCAAAGGGTACGGCTGCCGGATTCCGCAGATGACCCGACCATTATGGAAATGAGCATGGACGCTTCATCGGTAATGGACCTGTCCATCCAGTCGAGCGGCGGGGATAACCTGTATGCCTATATCGAGGACACCGTTGTGCCGGAGATCGAACGGATCTCCGGGGTTTCCCAGGTGGAGATGCGCGGCGGCAGCCGGGAATATGTACGGGTACTGCTGCGGGAAGAAGAGATGGAACAGTACGGCGTGACAATGAATGATGTGGCCAACGCGATTGCAAGCGCTGACTTCAACACGACTGCCGGCACCATCAACCGGGGCGAGGTGGAACTGACCCTGCAGGGCGGGGTCAGCTATGACACCTATGAAAGCCTGGAAACCATTCCGATTTCCCTGCGGTCGGGGGATATTATCCATGTGTCGGATGTGGCGGAAGTGGAAATGGCCGAAGAAGATATGACCATGATTAGCCGCTACAATGGCTATGACAACATTTCCCTTTCGGTTTCCAAAAATCAGAGCGCAAACACCATTGAAGTCTGCGAGCAGGTCAAGGAGATCGTGGACGAACTCAACCAGCAGGGCCTGGGACTAGCGATTACCATCTCGAATAATACCGGCGAAACGATCATGGAAAATATCATGAATGTCGTTTCCACATTGGTGCAGGGGTTGGCGCTTTCGATGCTTGTGCTGGTCGTATTCATGGGAGACTGGCGCGCCGCGCTGATCGTTGCGACTTCGATGCCGCTGTCGGTATTTGCAGCGCTGGTGCTGATGGCTGTCTTTGGGATGACCATCAATATCATGTCGCTCGGCGGGCTGGTGGTCGGCATCGGTATGATGGTGGATAACTCGATCGTCGTGCTGGACAGCTGCTTCCGCATGCAGGATGGCATGCGCAGCCAGGCGGACGCTGCGATCGAAGGTGCAAACCTGGTGAATGGGTCGGTCATCGCGTCCACCATCACGACCATCGTTGTTTTTCTGCCGATTTCGCTGATGGAAGGCATGTCCGGCCAGCTGTTCAAAGAGGTCGGTTTTACCATCGTCTTTTCGATGACCGCTTCCCTGATTTCCGCGTTGAGCATGGTGCCGCTGCTGTTCGTAGAGTTCCGGCCGCGCGAAAAGGAAAAATCTGTGGTCAACCGGATTCTGCACAGCTGGGAGCGGGTCTATGCCAAAGCGCTTTCCAAGGCGCTGGAGCATAAGATCACGGTGGTGGTTGCGGCGGTCGTTATCCTGGCCGCTACAGGCATCATGTTTACCCAGCTCGATCAGGAGCTCATGCCGATGGGGGATGAAGGCTCGATCAATATCACTGTGACGACCAAAACCGGGCTGAATACCGAAGCGACCGATGAAATTATGACCGAGATCGAAAACCTGGTCGCCGAGCAGCCGGATGTGGAAAGCTATTCGATGCGTGGGGGCGGCGGTTCGGCCAGTGTGACCGTCTATCTGAAGGACGACCGGTCGGCCAGTACAGCTGACTTTATCACCCTGATGCGGCAGGAAACGTCCCATATCGACAATGCCAGCGTAGAGGTGGAGGAACGTTCGAGCATGTCCTTCGGGAGCCGTGGGGTCACGGTAAACCTGACTGGCAGCAACCTCGATGTGCTGGAAGAAACCGCCAATGAGATCAAAGCGGTGATGGCTTCGTTTGACGGGATCGATTCGGCATCCACCAGCCTTTCGGACGGCAGCCCGCGTGCAGAGATCGTCGTTGACCCGGTGCAGGCTGCTGCGATCGGGACAACGCCTTCGGCGATCTTGTCCACTGTGCGGGATATGATCTCCGGGACCGAGGCGACCACCCTGCAGACCAGCGACCAGGAGTACAGCGTCAAGGTGATGTATCCGGAAGACCGCTTCCAGGATGTCAGCGACCTGTCCGGCCTGATGATCAAGACCAATTCGGGCGGGAGCGTACCGCTGACCGATGTGGCCCAGATCGTTTTCAATAACAGCCCTTCCCAGATCACCCGCAGCGACGGGGAATACCAGGTGTCGATCACCGGGCAGACGGCGCAGGGCGCCTCCGAAACCCAGCTTTCCAACCAGGTGATGTCCCGGATCCAGCAGATGGATCTGCCGGATGGCATTGAGATCGAAGCGGGCGGCAATATGATGCAGATGAACGAAGAATTCGGCAACCTGCGCGGCGCCCTGGCGACAGCGATCTTTCTGGTATTTGTCGTGATGGCCATGCAGTTTGAATCCTGCCGGTTCTCACTGGTGGTCATGTTCTCGGTGCCGTTTGCCATGACCGGCGCATTTTTGGGGCTGCTGCTGACCGGTATGTCAATTTCGATGACTTCGCTCATCGGGTTGATCATGCTGGTGGGTATCGTGGTCAACAATGCGATCGTATTGATCGATTATACCAATATCCTGCGCCGGGAGCATGGGATGCCGGCACGGGAGGCGCTGGTCCATGCGGGCCGGACCCGTCTGCGCCCGATCTTCATGACAACAGCCACGACGGTGCTGGGGCTTCTGCCGACCGCCATCGGGCTGGGCGGGAATGTGGAGATGATGCAGTCGATGTCGGTCGTTGTAATCGGCGGCCTGACCTTCTCAACATTGGTCACACTGATCCTTGTGCCCACAGTATATCTGCTGTTTGACGGCGAAGACCGCAGGCGCAAAGGCCTGAAAACCGGACGCCGCAGCCTGTTCCGCAGAAATTTGCGCGAGCAGATGCAGGTGAGCGGGGAGGAAGAGGTACCCGAAGAATTCCGCTGAAAAGAAATCCTGCAATTGAAATGCCGCTGGAAAGCATTTTAAGCTTTCCAGCGGCATTTTTGCTGTTTTTGCCGGGCGGCTGTCACCAAAAAGAAAAGCGGGCGTATACTGGGATTAAGAAGGCAGGTGAGCGGATTTGAAGCCGAGAAAAGAATTTTGTGACTGCCATCATTGGGCATGGTATTGCGCCGGGTTTGGGTTTGGGGTGGTATTGGCGGTATTTGCCTCGCTCAAGCTGGTGCTGATCCTGGCCGGGGTGTTGTTGGTGACGCTTGGGGTCCGCATCCTGCTGCTTTGAGAAGGAGTGCTGTTTATGAAGATCGTTGTGATCCAGAGCCCGAAATTTTTATCCCCCATCTTGCGCTTTTTGTTCAAGATCAAAAAGGACCCGGCCTGAGCGGCTGTTACATAGCAAATGCTCTGCTGCCGGACAGCAGGAAGGGCGCAATGGTTTTAAAACCATTGCGCCCTTCCTATTTATATATTATACAAGGAATCGCCCCAGTGTCGCAGGGCTTATTCCGCCTCGGTAACAGCTGCAGCGGAAACGGCGGAAGACGCCAGGCTCGGTGCGCTGTCGGTGCGGGTGGTCGTGCAGGCGGCCATCGAAAGGCTCAGGACAAAAATGGCAACAGAAGCGACCAATATAGACAAGACACTCTTCAGATCTTTCATTGTGAATTTCCTCCTAAAAACTATGCTAACATTTGTCTGTTTTGACATTACATATTATATTCCGCACAATAAAAATGTCAACACTTTGTGCAAAGTATAATAACAGAAGTTGTTTGACCATACACAAATTTTTTTGTGTAATTTTTCATTTTGGAAAAGCTTGCGCATATCGGGGAGGGACGTGTCATATATTGGTGGTAGCAAACAGAAGGAGAGGGTTTATAATGGATCTGAATTTGCAAATGCAGGCGGTACATATTTATGATACGGTATTCGATGGGGTAGTGGAGCAGCCGCTGGAATGCGACGTTTTACTGCCGGATTATTGCCCGGACATCCAGAAGATCCTGCGCTGCGAGGTGGAATTGGCGCTTTTGTCCTGTGCGGCAGTGGGGGAAAAGCTGTCGGTGGACGGCTTGGCGACGGCGCAGTTATATTATTTGAGCGAGGACGGATGTATCCGGCACACCTGTTACAAGATCCCTTATCACAAATCGGTGGAACTGCGCACGGCGCCGGAAAACCCGGTCATCCGGCTGTCGCAGTCGGTGGAATATTTCCATTGCCGGGCGGTCAGCCCCAGGCGGCTGGATATGCGGGGCGCCGCCAGTATCAGGATCCGGGTGTCGCAGCAGCAGGAAGAACAGACGATATGCGGCGCAGAAAATGCCGGGCTGCAGCTGCGCCGGGAAGCAATGGAAACTGCATTTTTGCTGCCGCAGGCGATGCGCCAGTTCAGCGTGCGGGAAGACCTGGAACTGGGATACGGCAAGCCTGCTGCCGGGGCGGTGATCCGGTGCAGCGGATCGGTACAGAATATGGATTACAAGGTGATTTCCGGCAAGATCATCACCAAAGGTGAACTGGCGCTGCATCTGCTTTACCAATGTGAAGAAGACCCCCAGAAGCTGGAGATTATGGAATATATGCTGCCGCTCAACCAGGTGATCGACCTGGAAGGGGTGGATGAGGACTGCGTATGCAGCGTATGGTATGACGTATGTACAGTGGAAGTGGAACCCAAACGGGGCGAAGACGGCGAAAGCAGGATCTTTGGGGTAACCGCTACGATCAATGCCTGTGCGCAGGCAGTCCGGAAGATGCAGCTGGACACCTGCTCGGATGGTTATTCCACACAATATGAGTGCAAACCGGAACAAAAACAGCTGGCCTTCCTGCGCCTGGCGGAAACCGTCAATGAAGGGATGATGTATAAGGAAACCATCCCCTTGCCGCCGGGGATGAAGGAAGTCATCGACCTTTGGTGTGTCGCCGGGCCGCCGCAGGTGCGCATGGAGGAAGAGGAAGCGGTCGTTTCAGGGAAATTGACCATCTGTATGCTGGCATATGATGAAAACCATGCCATTGCATATTATGACCAGGCAAAAGAATACCGGCAGGCTGTTGCGCTGCATAACCGCTGCACTGATCTGCAGTTTGCGCCGGTCGTGCAGATCGACAGCACCGCATTCATCCTTTCGGGTGCCGACCAGATGGAGGTGCGCTGTGGGCTGCGCATCCAGGGAGGGCTGTTTGAATCCTGCCGCAAGCGGGTACTGACCGATGTTGCGGTCGATGAAAGCCGCCCGAAAAGCCGGCAGGAAAATGTGCTTTATTTGTATTATGCCTGTGAACAGGAACCGGTTTGGGAGATCGCCAAACGGTATAATACCTCGGTGGAAGCGATCCGGGAAGAAAACCAGCTGGAAGGGGACGCCCTCTGCGGCAAACGGATGCTGCTGATACCGATGCGGTGATACAAATGGGCTGTACGCCGGCTGAACATACCGAAAGGGGAAGATATGATGGAAAACCATAACATTTATCAGGATATTGCCAAACGGTGCGGCGGGGATATATATATCGGGGTGGTCGGGCCGGTCCGCACAGGGAAATCCACCTTCATCAAGCGTTTTATGGAAACGCTGGTGATACCCAATATTGCAAGTGAATTCGCCAAGGAACGCGCGACTGATGAACTGCCGCAATCCGCAGCCGGGCGTACGATCATGACCACTGAGCCCAAATTTATCCCGGAGGAAGCGGTGAAGATTTCCCTAGCCGACAGCGCGACGTTAAATGTGAGGATGATTGACTGTGTGGGCTATATTGTCCCAAGCTCGCTCGGTTATATCGAAAACGACCAGCCGCGCATGGTGGTAACGCCCTGGTTTGAAAAGGAAATCCCATTTAATATGGCTGCGGAGATTGGCACCCAGAAGGTAATCAATGAGCACAGCACGATCGGGCTGGTCGTCACGACCGATGGCAGCATCAGCGAGATCCCGCGGGCGGAATATGCGGAAGCGGAACAGCGGGTGATACAGGAGCTCAAACAGATCAATAAGCCGTTCGTTGTGCTGCTCAACTGCACAAACCCGCAATCCGCAGCCGCCCAGGCGATGCGCGCCCAGATGCAGGAGCAGTACGGCGTGCCGGTGGCGGCGGTAAATTGCATGGAACTCAATGAAGGGGATATCCGCGAAATCCTGGAGGATATCCTGTTCCAGTTCCCGGTGCGGGAGGTCGCGATTACGCTGCCGGGATGGATCACAGCACTGAAGCCGGGCCATTGGCTCAGGAGCGCTTTATATGAAGCAATCCGCACATCAGCCTGTGAAGTGGAGCATATCGGCGGTTTCAAGGAAAAAATCATGTGCCTGACCGATTGCGAGTATGTCGACCGGGTGACAGTGGACAGCATCGACCTGGGAAGCGGCTGCGCCCAGGTACAGCTGCAGGTGGACGGCGGGCTGTTTTACCGCATCCTGGCCGAGGCGACCGGGCTGGAAATCCCGGATGAATCGGCCCTGCTGCCCTGTATGATCGAACTGGCTGCCATGAAAAAGGAATATGATAAGGTAAAATCCGCGCTGGATGAGGTGGCGGCAACCGGATATGGGATCGTGATGCCGGGGCTGGAGGAATTGACCCTGGAGGAACCGGAGATCGTCAAACAGGGCGGTCGTTACGGGGTGCGCCTGAAAGCCAGCGCACCATCCATTCACATTGTTTGTAGCAAACGGAAGTGTAAAATTCTGGAGGAATGTGGAGTCGGTGTTGCCTAATTACCAACAGGAGTACCAAATTGAATGTTACTTTGAAATGGCATAACGGTTGGGGCCATCAGTCATTTCTTACTCCATACTATGTTCAAAAAGAGGAGGATATGTCTACTTTCTATTTTGTTTGAAATATTGATTTTGGATGATGGGCCGTAGGAAAAGAGCAGATGATATGTGTCAGCTGCTCTTTTATGTCCTTTTGGCCGGAAAGGAGGAATCCAATGCTTGTAAATATCGACGCAAAGGGCTATGGGAAAATCTATAAAACGGTGATGCGCAACCGCTCCCTTCCCCTGCTTGCCAAAACCATCTACGCCTACCTTTGCGCCTATGCGGGCTGCGGAGATTCCGCTTTCCCCAAGCGGGAGAAGATCCTCCGGGATCTCCAGATGAACAAGGATACCTTCACCAAACATCTTGCCAGGCTGGTAAATACGATCAATGCGAGAAACAGGATCGGCCAGTCGTTTGTCAGTCTCTGGCGATAGCGGCGGTAATTGATGCCGAGGTAAAGCGGTACAGACAATTTTTCTGCAGCAGAACAGGATGCTATGCTTGGCGTTGAGAAAATTGATGTTGTCGATACTTCCCAAAAGCTATACGGTCTGCAGTGGGAAGAAAGCATGTTAAGCAAAGACGATAAGATGTTTTTCCTGTCTGCCCAGGAGCTGGCAGACTATGTGGCGGATTATAATGGAGCGCCGGAATTGAAGGCACATCCAAACGCATCGGCGCAAAACGACGGCTGGTGGCTGCGCTCTCCTAACCGTTTCGACAACGACTACGCTGGCTTTGTCAACCCTAGAGCTGAGGTGGCCATCAACAGAGTGCATCTTCCTTGGGCTGTGCGCCCTGCTTTTAATTTAGATTCGGAATCTGTCCTCTTCACATCGGCCGCCGCAGACGGCAAA
>CALXGW010000152.1 GCA_944387965.1 uncultured Anaerotruncus sp.
GCTTAACCTCCGCCCACCTCGTCGCGCGCATAACAGATGAGCGCCGTCCGGTTGGGCATACATACCGCGCGGTCACCCGGGGAATCGCACCATCCCGCTTTTTCACAAATATGGTCGGGGCAATCCACCTCGCAAAAGCGGATGCGATGGTCTTTGATCTCAAAAGAAACCGGTTTGCCGGTTTCCGCTTCGATCGAAAACAGGCGGTCCGGCTCGTTTTCCAGATCCAGCCGCATCCATTCTTCGCCGTCCACCGAAATGACGGCAATGGTTTCCCCTTCCTGCGGCCGGTAAAGCCAAACCGCAAATCCTGCCGCCACCGCCAGCAAAAGGGCGACAACGGCAATTTCCAGCCGACGTATCTTCATAAAAGCGCTCCTGCCAATCCTGAAAAATCCAGCTGCTCCAGATGGAGAAACTGTTCCGGCTCTGCAATATCCTGCAGATAGTGTGCGTCAGAATTGGTGAGAATATGATAGCCCGCCCGGATTTGCGCATTGGCGCCGTCTGCAAAGAATGTGAGCGGGTCGTGTACCTCCACCGTGCAAAAACCGCACTCGGGCGGGATCTGCCCGAGATTGGACAATACACTGTAACTCTGCCGGTCGATATGCGCAGGGAAACAAAGCCCGCCGTAAGCTCGCACCAGGCCTGGCGCTTCGCTGATCCCGATCGAACTGGCCCCCACCAGCAGCGTTTCTTCCCGGCCGGTCACCTCGTCCATCTCGTCAAGGATCAGCTGTTCGCCGAAAATTTCCGGCCGGTTTTTGATATCCATCAGCCGCGCATGCACCATCCGGTCGAATTCCATCGCATTTTCCAGCGCCGGGAACAGGCAGACCAGATGGATTTCTTCCTCGGTGGTCAGTTCCATCCCCGGCAGCGCGGCAATCCCTGCCTGCTGCGCCACCTTTAAAAAGGCGGGGCAGTTTTTGCAGGAGTTGTGGTCGGTCAGCGCGATCAGCTGCAACTGCTTAATCAGCGCCATATTGACGATGTTGTTGACCGTCATATCCGCATCCCCGCAGGGTGAAAGGCAGGAATGGATATGCAGGTCATACGGGACCGCCCGCTTCATGACAGCAGCGAATGGATGGCCAGCGCCGTATCGAACACCGGCTGGCCGCTCTGCAAAACGACGATATCATTCTGCTCGGCCCGCAGCAGGGCGTCTGCATCCAGCGCGGCGTTTTCCGCCAGCACCACGCAGGCCACATCGGCCAGCAGCGCCACCGCCATCGCGTTGACATTCCCCATCACCGTCACCCAGGCGCTGTCGGCCGGCGCGCGCCCCATCACAAAACTGAGCAGGTCACAGCTGTAGACCGTCTGGATTTCCCGCCCCAGCCCGTCCCCGCCGTTTAGGACTGTAAGGCCGAGCTGTTTTGCCGCCTGTTCCACTGTCAGCATCCCCATATGCCCCCTTTATTTATTTTCCTGCGAAGCCTTCGGCAATACGCTGGAAATCCGGGAAAGCCCGTCCGCCATCGTCTGGATTTCCTCCCGGAGCTTAAAGATACAGGATTCCTCGGTCGAAAAGCCCCGCACGATGTCTTCCGCCATCGCCTTGCAGGAGGGCGCGCCGCAGGAACCGCAGTCCATCCCATAAAGCCTGCCTTCGATCTCCCGCATCTGCTTCATTTTTTCCATTGCAACCTTTAAATCCGCGTCGAGTTCCAGCACCGGTTCATATTCCACCGGGCTTTCCCACGCATAGGGCATGATATCCTCATCCGGCAGGCGGTTGCAGGAAACCGGCCGGTATTTGCGCACCCGTTCCAGTTTTGCCCGCGCGACATATGGGTTCTCCACATTGAGCACCCCGCCCACGCATCCGCCGGAACAGGCGTTCAGCTCGACAAAATCCAGATCGTAAAATTTTTCGTCCTCAAGGTCTTCCAGCACCCGGATGACGTTTTCAATGCCGTCGGCCGCCAGATACCGCTCCTTGAGCACAGCCGCCGCCTCGCCGCCGCTGCCGCCCCAGCCGACCCCCAGCCGGCCCGCTTCCGAAAGTTCCTGCGAGGCAGGCACATGCCGCATCAGGCTGATCAGCCGCGGGTAGACATCTCTAATGGCCAGCACACCGTCCACCCAGCTCTTTTCGGTCCCCAGCGGCATCTTGACCGCTGTGACCTTGGCCGGGCACGGGCTGATAAAGATCGCCCCGATCTTTTCATACGGCAGCCCGGTCTTCTGCGCCGCTTTCCGTTTGGCCAGCCGGGCCGCCACCTCGATCGGCGGATGCAGCGGCAGCACATTTTCCAAAAGTTCCGGAAACCGCACCCGGATCAGCCGCAGCACCGCCGGGCAGGCCGAACTGATGACCGGCCGCGGGATATCCGGGCGCAGCATGTATTTGCGGGTCGCGTCGGATACCAGTTCGGCCGCCTTCGCCACTTCAAATACATCATCAAACCCCATCAGCTTGAGCGCGCCGAGGATCAGGTCGACGTCGTCCAGGTTGTTGAACTGGCCGTAAAGCGACGGCGCAGGCAGCGCGATCTTATATTCATATTCATCCATGATGCTGATCGGGTCAAAGATCGCCTGTTTGGCATGATGCGGGCAAATGCGGATACATTCTCCGCAATCGATGCACCGTTCGGTGATGATGATCGCCTTGCCGCCCCGCACCCGGATCGCTTCGGTTGGGCAGCGTTTGACGCAGTTGATACATCCATGGCATTTTTCACGGTCCAATGTGACCGAGTGAAAAAAATTCTTTGTTTCCATGATTTCACAAATCCCCCTCCGCAATTCTGACCGGTCAGGCGAGATGGACTTTCATATTCACCGTCGTCCCGACCCCAACTTCGCTGAGGATCTCCATTTCATCCGAATATTTTTTCATATTGGGCAGCCCCATCCCCGCGCCGAACCCGAGGTTGCGCACGCTGTCCGGCGCAGTCGACCACCCTTCCTGCATCGCCAGTTCAATATTCGGGATACCCGGCCCATGGTCGACCAGCGACATGCTCACCCCGGATTCAGGCGAAATTTCCACCGTGATCTGCCCGCCGCCTCCATGGATGACCATATTGATCTCCCCTTCATACATCGCAATCGCTACCTTGCGCACGACATTCGGGGAAAACCCCAGTTTTTTCAGCATCCCCTTGACGGTGCTCGACGCTTCGCCCGCACGGGTGAAATCATCCCCCGGCACTTCCAGTTCCAGCTTGATCGTATCATTCGCCATCCGATTCACAGCCCCCTTTTAACCCTTGTTCATAAAGCAGGCCGCAGGCGGTGAACATCCGGTAGCGGGTAGCCATGACCGCAATCCCGCGCGCTTTTGCCAGGTCGACGACCGATTGGTCGGGGGTTTTGCCGCGTACGAATACGATACATACCATGTCCATCATTTCAGCGGTGCGCACCACCTGGGAATTGAGCAGGCCGGTGAGCAGCACGCTCTGATCCTTTACAAAAGCAAGCACATCGCTCATCATATCGCTGCCGCAGGAGGTGCGCACCTGCGCATCCAGCGCGTCTTCCCCGCAAAGCAGCGTCGCATTCAAAATTTTTTGGACTTCCCTGACTGTCATAAAAATCTCCCCTTCGCCCGATCGGGCGGCAAATCTTTGGCCGTTTTGGAAAACCCGTCGCCGGTTTTCTCTATTTTAACATGTATTGGCCGTTTGACGCAACGTGCAACCTTTTTGAATGCGTATGGAATCGGGAAATATTTCTATTCCTTCCGATACTTTATAAGTATATTTTATAAAAGCACCTTTTGTAAGCCGGATTTTGACATATTTTACATAAAAGGATATAGACTTGAAAAAACCGTTCTGTTATAATTATAACAATCATGGTATAGGGCTGCGGCGGCATAGCAGGCCCGCGATCCAAAGGAGGTTTTGAAGGGAATGGCAAATACAAAAACGGCGGTTCCGTTCTCCGGTACAAAAGAACAGGAAGCGCGGCTTCTCAAACTGATCGAGGAGCACAAGGACCAAAAGGGCGCTTTGATGCCGGTTTTGCAGGGCGCCCAGGAGATTTACGGCTACCTGCCGATCGAAGTGCAGGAGATCGTTTCCAAGGGGCTGGGGATCCCGCTGGAAGAAATCTATGGGGTGGCGACCTTCTATTCGCAGTTTACCCTGAATCCAAAGGGGCAGTATAAGATTTCGGTCTGCCTGGGTACCGCCTGCTATGTCAAAGGCTCGGGCGATATCTTCAACAAGCTTTCCGAAAAGCTGGGAATCAAGAGCGGCGGCTGTACGCCGGACGGCAAATTCAGCCTGGACGCCTGCCGCTGCATCGGCGCATGCGGGCTTGCGCCGGTCATGACCATCAACGACGAAGTGTACGGCCGTCTGACAGTGGATGACCTGGATGACATCCTCTCCAAATACGGCGCTTAAACGATATTATGCAGGAATTATCACTGAATGTTTTGGATATTGCACAGAATTCCGTCCGCGCAAAAGCTGGGTTGATCGAAATTGCCGTCGAAGAGGACTGCAAAAGGGACAGCCTCATCATCACTGTAAAGGACGACGGCTGTGGCATGACGCAGGAGCAGGTGCAGCGGGTAACCGACCCGTTCTTTACCACCCGCACCACCCGCAAGGTCGGCCTTGGGGTGCCGCTGCTCAAAATGGCGGCGGAAATGACGGGGGGAAGTTTTTCTATCCGGTCCGCCGTAGGGGAAGGGACCACTGTGACCGCCAGCTTCGCGCGCAGCCATATCGACAGGATGCCGCTGGGGGATATGGCAGCCACCATCTGTTCGCTGATCCAATGCAATCCGGATATTGATTTTGTGTATACATACCGTTATGGGGAGCAATCGTTTGCGGCGGATACCCGCCAGTTCCGGCAGGTGCTGGAAGGGGTTCCGCTTTCGGAACCGGAGGTGCTCGGTTATATCGGGGATTTTATCCGCGAGAATACCGCAGAACTCCAGACGAATCAAGGGTAGGAGGAAAGAAGCTTCATGAAAAGTTTGGCAGAGCTGCAGGCTCTAAGGGACAAAATGAAAAATAATATGGGCATCCGCTCAGATGATACCGGCAATATCCGCGTGGTGGTCGGCATGGCGACCTGCGGGATTGCAGCCGGCGCGCGCCCGGTGCTCCAGGCGTTCACCGAAGAGGTGGCAAAACGCAATCTGCAGAATATCACTATCACCCAGACCGGCTGCATCGGCATTTGCCAGTATGAACCGGTGGTCGAAGTGATGGAACCGGGCAAGGAAAAGGTGACCTATGTCAAAATGACCCCGGAAAAGGCGGTCAAGGTGGTTTTGGAACATCTGGTAAACGGCAACGTGGTGGCGGAATACACCATTGGCGCCGCAGCGAAGTAAGCAGAAGGAGGAAGGGAAATGTATCGTGCCCATGTGTTGGTCTGTGGAGGCACTGGCTGTACGTCCTCCGGATCGGCAAGGATCATCAGAGCATTTGAAGAAGAACTGCGGGAAACCGGGCTGCAGGATGAGGTAAAAGTGGTCAAAACCGGCTGCTTCGGCCTGTGCGCGCTCGGGCCGGTTGTTATCGTCTATCCGGAAGGGTCGTTCTACTCCCGCGTCAACCCGGAAGACGTCAAGGAGATCGTGGATGAGCACCTGCTCAAAGGGCGTATCGTCAAACGCCTGCTTTACACCGAAACGGTGCAGGAAGACCAGATCAAATCCTTGAGCGGCACCGATTTCTATAAGAAACAAAAACGTGTGGCGCTGCGCAACTGCGGCGTCATCAACCCGGAAGATATCAACGAGTACATCGCCTATGACGGCTATCAGGCGCTGGGCAAGGTGCTCACCGAGATGACCCCGGACGACGTCATCGACGTCATCAAACGTTCCGGCTTGCGCGGCCGCGGCGGCGCAGGGTTCCCGACCGGGGTGAAGTGGAGCTTTGCCAAAGCGTCGGTGGACGACCAGAAATATGTCTGCTGCAACGCGGATGAAGGCGACCCGGGCGCATTCATGGATCGTTCGGTCCTGGAAGGCGACCCGCATGCGGTCATTGAGGCAATGGCCATCGCCGGTTATGCGATCGGCGCAAACCAGGGGTATATCTATGTCCGCGCGGAGTATCCGATCGCGGTCAAACGCCTGGAAATCGCCATCGGCCAGGCCCGTGAAATGGGGCTTTTAGGCAAGGATATCTTCGGCACCGGCTTTGATTTCGACATCGAGCTGCGCCTGGGCGCAGGTGCGTTCGTCTGCGGCGAGGAAACCGCGCTGATGACTTCGATCGAAGGGCATCGCGGCGAGCCGCGTCCCCGTCCGCCGTTCCCGGCGGTCAAGGGCCTGTTCCAGAAACCGTCGGTCCTCAACAACGTCGAAACCTATGCCAATATCCCGCAGATCATCCTGAAAGGGCCGGAATGGTTCGCTTCGATGGGTACCGAAAAATCCAAGGGCACCAAGGTGTTCGCACTGGGCGGCAAGATCCACAATACCGGCCTGGTCGAGGTGCCGATGGGCACGACCCTGCGCGAGATCATCGAAGAGATCGGCGGCGGCATCCCGAACGGCAAGAAATTCAAAGCGGCGCAGACCGGCGGCCCGTCCGGCGGATGTATCCCGGCCAGCCTGATCGACACCGAGATCGATTACGACAACCTGATCGCAATCGGTTCGATGATGGGTTCGGGCGGCTTGATCGTTATGGACGAGGATAACTGCATGGTGGATATCGCGAAATTCTTCCTGGAATTCACGGTCGACGAGAGCTGCGGGAAATGCACCCCCTGCCGTGTCGGCACCAAGCGGCTGTATGAGATGCTGGATAAGGTCACCAAGGGGGAGGCCACCCTGGAAGACCTGGATAAGATGGAAAAACTCTGTTATTACATAAAGGATAACGCGCTCTGCGGCCTGGGGCAGACGGCGCCGAACCCGGTGCTTTCCACCCTGCGGTATTTCCGGGACGAGTATATCGCGCATGTCACCGAAAAACGCTGCCCGGCCGGCGTCTGCAAGAAGCTGATTAACTATTCTATCATCGCGGACAAGTGCAAAGGCTGTACGCTTTGCGCGCGCAACTGCCCGGTCGGGGCCATCTCCGGCACGGTGCGTATGCCGCATACGATCGACACAGCCAAATGCGTCAAATGCGGCGCTTGCGTGGAAAAATGCAAGTTCGGCGCGATTGTGAAGAAATAAGAAAGGAGCGTGCCTGTTGTGGAAATGGTCAATATAAAAATAAACGGTATGCCCTTGTCCGTGCCGAAAGGGAGCACCATCCTGGAAGCTGCGCGTCAGGCGGGCATCCAGATCCCGACGCTGTGCTATCTGAAGGATATCAACGCCATCGGCGCCTGCCGGATCTGCGTGGTCGAGGTAAAAGGGGCCAGGAGCCTGGTGGCGGCCTGTGTGTATCCAGTTGCGGAGGGCATGGAGATCACTACCAATTCCAAGCGCGTTTTTGAAGCGCGTAAAACCACTCTGGAACTGATCCTGTCCACCCATAAGAAGGAATGTCTTTCCTGCGTGCGTGCGGACAACTGCGAATTGCAGGCGCTCTGCCACGATTTCAAGGTGGATGACGAAAACAAATATGCGGGATTCAACCCCACCTACCCGGTGGACGATACCGCTGTGCATATGTTCCGGGATGACAACAAATGTATCCTTTGCCGCCGCTGCGTCGCAGCCTGTGCAAAATGGCAGGGGATCGGCGTCATCGGCCCGAATGAACGCGGGTTCAACACCCATATCGGCTGTGCGTTCGACCAGAACCTGGACGAAGTGGCCTGCGTTTCCTGCGGGCAGTGCATCGTTGTCTGCCCGACCGGCGCAATTGCCGAAAAAGACCAGACCCAGCAGATCTGGGATGCGCTGGGCGACCCGACCAAGCATGTGATCGTCCAGACCGCGCCGTCCATCCGGGCTACCTTGGGCGAGGCGTTTGGATATCCGGTCGGCACCAATGTGACCGGCAAAATGGTCGCTGCACTGCGCCGGATCGGTTTTGAAAAGGTGTTCGACACCGACCTGGCCGCCGATATGACCATCGTGGAGGAAGCGCATGAGTTTGTCGAGCGGGTCCAGAACGGCGGTGTCCTGCCGATGATTACCTCCTGCTCGCCGGGCTGGGTCAAATACTGCGAACATTATTATCCGGATATGATCCCGAACCTGTCCACCTGCAAATCCCCGCAGCAGATGTTCGGCGCGACCGTCAAGACCTGGTATGCGCAGAAGATGGGCTGGGATCCGAAGGATGTCTATGTGGTCGGCGTCATGCCCTGCACTGCAAAGAAATTCGAAGTGCAGCGCGAAGACGAGGACGCAGCCGGCGTGCCGGATGTGGACGTTTCGATCACCACCCGCGAACTGGCGCGGATGATCAACCGTGCAGGTATCCTGTTCAAAGACCTGCCGGATGAGGAATTTGATAACCCGCTCGGCGAATCCACCGGCGCGGCGGTCATCTTCGGCGCCACCGGCGGCGTTATGGAAGCCGCCCTGCGCACCGCGGCCGAATGGGTCGGCGGCAAACCGCTCGAATCGGTCGATTTCAAAGAGGTGCGCGGCACCGACGGCGTCAAGGAAGCCACCTATCAGGTCGGCGATCTGACGGTCAACGTGGCGGTCGCCTCCGGGCTTGCCAATGCAAGGACCGTCCTGGAACGGGTACGCCGCGGCGAAGCCAACTACCATTTCATCGAGATCATGGCCTGCCCGGGCGGCTGCGTCAACGGCGGCGGCCAGCCGGTACAGCCGGCCAGCGTGCGCAACTTTATCGACCTGAAATCGCTGCGTGCAAAAGCCCTGTACGATGCCGATGTGAGCAAACAGTACCGTAAGAGCCATGAAAACCCCTCGCTGCTCAAAATCTACGAGGAATTCTTCGGCGAATTCGGTTCCCACAAAGCGCATAACATCCTGCATACCAGTTATCAGAAACGCAACCCGTTCTGATTTTTGCAGGCATCGGAAAAACAATGAAAAAATCCGTCCCCACATACATATGGGGACGGATTTTTAACATGTTTCACCAAAACCTGTGTGTTATCCTGTGGGGAAAAGCATCTGTTCGATATACCGCTCCTGGAAAAACAGGTCGGAAGCCAGGTCCAGGGTGTCCGACCGCAGGCAGGCTTGCTGTGCCTGCTGGATTGCCGATTCCCAACGCGCGCAGATGCAGGCCCCACGTCCCGCCGCATTCCCCACCGCCTGCACCTTGCCGGCCAGCGCCCGGGGGAATAGCCCGATGCGGGCAGCGTCCGACGGGCGGATATGGCTGCCGAAGCCGCCCGCCAGGAAGACACGCCCCACCTGTTCCGGCGAAATGCCCGCCCGCTCCAACAGCGTATCCACCCCTGCCGCCACAGCCGCTTTGGCCAGCTGGAGCGCGCGGATATCCTCCTGCGTGAGCTGTACGCCGTCCTGCAACGGGAACGCGCCGCCATACTGCTCGTCCAGCAGCCCGGTTTCGTCCACCGCGCCATTCTTACACAGGGCAGCCAGCGCGCTGATCGCGCCGGTACCGCACAGCCCGCGCGCCTTCCCGCCGCCGATGATATGGCAGCGCAGCCCGCCGCCGTCAGTTTGCACGGCATCGATCGCGCCGTCCGCCGCCGGCATCCCGAACCGCAGCCCGACCCCCTCAAATGCCGGGCCGGCAGCGGTTGAGCAGCAGAGGAAACGGCCGCCCGGCAGCAGCAGCGCCATCTCCCCGTTGGTGCCTACGTCGATCAGCAGGTCGTTCGGCCGCATCCCGCAGGCAAGGATCGCGCAGGAGATGTCCCCGCCCACAAAGGCGCTGACGCAGGGCGCAAAATAGACCTGCGCCGCCGGCGGAAGGCTCGGGAAAAAGCCGCGCGCCGCTTCCAGCACCCCAAACAGGCTTTGCGGCGTATAGGGCGCGCAGGCAATCCCTGCCGGGTCGAGCCCGGCTGCAAAATGCAGCAGGGTAGTGTTCCCGGCCAGGACCACCCCTTTGACCCCGCGCAGCGAAACCCGCTGTTCCTGCGCAAGCTGCACGAACAGCCCATCCAGCTGATCCAGCAGGCAATCGCGCAGCGGTTTTATACCAATTTCCATTGACCGTTCAATCCGGGTGATGACGTCGGCGCCGAAACGGGCCTGGCAGTTGGCCCCGCTGGCCGCAGGAGATTCGCCCAGCCTACCCTGCAGGCTGACCAGGTAAGCTGCGATGGTGGTGGTGCCGATATCGGCAGCGAACGCCCAGCCGGCGTCCCCGAACAGCGAGCCGCCCTCCCATTCCTGCGCCAGGGCGGCAGCGGCAGTCTGCACCTGCGCGGCGGTATATCCCACCACAATCTCACAGCTGCCCAGCGCAAGCGCGCAGCAGGCCAGCCGTACGCCGCTGCGCTGTTCCTGCGGCGTCAGCAGGCTTTTTTCTTCCGCCGACAAAGGGGAAAGCTTCCCTTTGGCGAAAACCTTGCATTTGCCGCACCGGCCATGCCCGCCGCAGGGCAGCGGGCATAATTCCGCCGTAAATGCGGAAAGCGGGGACGGCGCAGTAAATGGATATGTTTTAACAGCCTGCCCGGCCCGGACGATGACCTTTTCCATATGACGCCCCTTATCTGCCAAATTTCTGTCCCTGGCGGCCATCCCATTTTTGGAGCAGCCAGCGCGCCAGATACGCGCAGCCCATCCCGAGCAAAAACCCGCCGATCACGTCGGTGGGATAATGTACCGACAGGTAGATCCGTGAAAGCCCAATTGCACTGGCCAAAACCAGTGCCCATTTTCCCCACTTACGGTCCCAGAACCAAAGCGAAAACGCAGCCGCAAAGGAACTGGCCGTATGCCCGGACGGGAAAGACCAGCTTGTTTCCGGCGGGATAAGCAGGGAAAGTTCCGGCAGATGGGTATATGGGCGGGGCCGGGCAAACAGGTTTTTGAGGATCCCTTCCCCCAGGACGAACATCAATATCAGCGCCAAGGCCATCTGTACCCCTGCGCGGCGGGAACGGCGGAAAAAAAGCAGCCCCAGGCAGAGCAGGATCCAGATCGTGCCGTGGTCGCCTAGCCGGGTCAGCGCGATCAGCAGCCGGTCAAGCCAGGGCAGCCGGTGGTTTGCGATCCAATGGATCAACGCCAGTTCCATATAAGCGCACCCCTTTATCGTTTTTGTTGGTTTGCCTGCCTGTTTTTCCGCAGGCGCCTGATCCGGCTGTACCCGAGGATACCGCCGATCACCAGGAATGCAGCCCCAGCCAAAACCAGCTTCCAATCCTCTGTACCGGTCCCGGCTGCAAGCAGCAGCCAGGCAAACCCAAGCCAGAAAGCCAGGATAATTGCGGCCAGCAGGATACGTACCGGCAGGGAAACATGTTTTGAGCCGATGGCCGCAGCGGCCCCCTCAAAAATGATTTCCAGCAGGATCTCCAATATGTCGTCCAGCATACCCGCACCTCCCCGGCAACAGGCGGCGCCTCCTGGTTTTAAACCCCGGCAGCCGTCCTGCTTTCCAAATTTACGGTTAACCACTGATAAATTATAACCATCTTAACATAAAATTCCAAAAATGTACAACCTCAGCCCTATGCAGGGGCGGATTTTTGTGGTACACTGTGGATACAGGTTTCACGATCATTCGCAAGGTTGTATACAACCGATGCATAAAGTTTAGGAGGGATCACATTGTCCATTACAAAGGAAGCCCTGCTGAAATTGCAAAACGGCAGCGATGTGCGCGGCATCGCTGTGGAGGGCATTGAGGGCCAGCATGTCAACCTGACCGGCGAAGCGGCCAACCTGATCGCGCAGGCGTTTGTCACCTGGCTGTCTGAAAAGACCCAGAAGCCGGCCAAGGATTTAAAGATCGGCGTGGGGCATGATTCCCGCATATCCGCACCGGCGCTCAAAGCGCAGGTATTGCAGGGGATTATCGGCAAAGGCGCAGCCGCGTTCGACTGCGGGCTGGCGTCCACCCCGTCGATGTTCATGTCGATTGTATTCCCGGAAACCCAGTTTGACGGTTCGATCATGATTACTGCCAGCCATCTGCCATTCAACCGCAACGGGTTAAAATTCTTCAATGCAGCCGGCGGGCTGGAATCCAAGGATATCACCGACCTGCTGCTGGGCGCAGCCTCCTGTCAGCCGGCCTCGCCCGATATTTCTGGGGTGGGCAAGGTCGACCTGCTCGCTCTTTATGCCAAGAGCCTGCGGGAAAAGATCCGCCTGGGGGTCAAAGCGGTGGAGGATTACGACCATCCGCTCGCCGGGCTGCATGTCGTGGTGGACGCCGGCAACGGCGCGGGCGGGTTCTTTGTCGAGCAGGTATTAAAACCGCTGGGCGCAGATACCACCGGCAGCCAGTTCCTCGATCCGGACGGTATGTTCCCCAACCATATCCCCAACCCGGAAAAGAAGGAAGCGATGGATGCGGTCAGCAGCGCGACCGTCCAGAACCACGCCGACCTCGGGATCATCTTTGATACCGACGTCGACCGCATGTCGGCTGTGCTGCAGGACGGCAAGGAGGTCAACCGCGATTCGATCATCGCCATGATGGCTGCGATTCTAGCCAAGGATTATCCGGGCGGCACCATTGTCACCGACTCGGTCACTTCGGATAAACTGACCGATTTTTTGGAAAACACCCTGCATATGAAGCATCACCGCTTCAAACGCGGTTATAAAAACGTCATCAACGAGTCCAAACGCCTGAACGACGCGGGTATCCTCTCCCCGCTGGCGATTGAAACCTCCGGGCATGGCGCCATGAGCGAGAACTATTTCCTGGACGACGGCGCATATATGGCGGTGAAGCTGCTGATCGCCGCCGCCCGTGCGAAAAAGGAAGGCAAACAGGTCGGTTCGCTGATCGCGGCAATGCCCCCGCAGTTTGAATGCCGCGAATACCGCATGAATATCCTGCTGGACGATTTCAAACCCTATGGGCAGGAGATCCTGCGGGTGTTTGAGCAGCGCGCGAAAGAAGCCGGGTATGCAGTCGCGCCGAATTCCTATGAAGGGATCCGCCTGTCCTTCACCGGCGAGGAAGTCCAGGGCTGGCTGCTGCTGCGCATGTCGCTGCATGACCCGCTGCTGCCGATGAACCTGGAGGGCAACCGTCCCGGCGACTGCGACAAGATTCTCGCGATTGCCAAACAGCTGCTGGCTGGGTTCGACAAGCTGGATACCAGCGTATTGGGCTAATCGATTCCGGCATCAAAATGCCGCCGATATCGGATATTTTCCCGGTACCGGCGGCTTTTATGTATGTTTTGGATGGTTTTGCCCGGCGGATTGCAGGCCGGGCGACGGAAGGGGGATTTTCCATATGACCGAACGCGAAAAGATGGAGGCAGGGCTGTGGTATGACGCCAACCATGACCCGGAACTGTGCGCCATGCGTACCCGGGCGGATATTCTTTGTTTTTGCTTCAACCAGACCTCCCCGGCGGACGGGGAAAAACGTGCCGGGCTGCTGCGGCAGCTGCTGCCGCAGATGGGAAAAGATGTGGTGATCCTGGCGCCCTTCCACACCGATTACGGCGATCGCTGCCAGATTGGGGAAGGGACCTTTATCAACCATAATGCCTACCTGATGGACTGCGCGCCCATCTCGATCGGCAAGAATTGCTTTATCGGTCCCGGCTGCGGGATTTATACCGCCAGCCATCCACTCCTTGCAGAACAGCGCAACCTGGGGCTGGAAAATGCACGTCCCATCACGGTGGAAGACAATGTCTGGATCGGGGGAGACGTCACGATTTTAGGCGGTGTGACGATCGGGGAGGGCAGCGTGATTGGGGCGAAAAGCCTGGTCACGAAAGATATCCCGCCCCATGTGGTCGCAGCCGGGAACCCCTGCCGGGTACTGCGCCCAATCACCGAAGCGGACCGGATCCGCCCCTGATGCAC
>CALXGW010000153.1 GCA_944387965.1 uncultured Anaerotruncus sp.
TACCCACCGGCTGGTGTATATTACGCTGAGGTCCCACCTGTTCCCATCCCGAACACAGAAGTTAAGCTCAGCGGTGCCGAAGATACTTGGCGGGCGACTGCCTGGGAAAATAGGTCTATGCCAGCTCCTTCCAAAACCCCCGGTACATCTTGTACCGGGGGTTTTGGTTTTATACGCAATAAAGCGCAGGCAATTCTTACTGCCTGCGCCTGATATCTGCCGGAGGGCCTTCTTAGCCATACAGGGATGCTTGATTCCATCTGGCCTTATTCATAATCCCGATACAACCCGACCACCTTGCCAAGGATCAGCACATGGTCAGTGTAGATCGGGTCCATCGTGTCGTTTTCCGGCTGCAGGCGGTACTGCCCGTCCTCCTTATAAAAACGTTTGACCGTCGCTTCATCGTCGATCAGCGCAACGACGATCTCCCCGTTGCGCGCAGCGCTCGTTTTGCGGGCGATAATCAGGTCGCCGTCCAGGATACCGGCGTTGACCATACTTTCCCCGCGCACATGCAGGGCAAACAGGTCGTGCGGATCGCCGCGCATGGGGACTGGGACATAATCCTCGATGGATTCCACCGCCAGGATCGGCTGCCCGGCGGTCACCAGCCCGACTACCGGCACCCTGGCCACCTGGCTGCCGGGAAGGCGGATGGAACGGTTGAGGTTGTCGGCCTTTTCGATATATCCCTTCTCCTGCAAACTGTTCAGGTAGCGATGGACCGAAGAAGTGGATTTGATGCCCAATTGGGCGCAGATCTCCCGGACGCTCGGGACGATACCATTTTCGATCGAAGTGCGCAGCAATTCCAAAACAGCAGCTTCTTTTTCATTTAATTCCCGCATACACTCATCCTTTCCCTTCAAAGCGATACCGGGACGGATCATACTAGCTTTTGCACAGCCAGGCCGGCCGCCAGCTGGTTTCCCGGATGGGGTGACAGGGCCGGGCAGGCAGAGCCAACAGCCCTTTTGCATAGTATAACATATCTTTTACAAAAAATCAAACGTATGTTCCGAATTTTTAGAAAAAATTTTTTTACAGTGCGAAGCGGACAGCGAAAACCAACGAAATGATTTGTTCAGAGAATATGTAAACATTTTTTAAAGTTCAGACATAGCCAATTCACAACTTTTCAGGGAAATCGGATATAATATAGATGTACTCAAGATTAGCCGCAAATATTTTGAGTATCTCTACCCTCCTCAAAACACACCTCAAACATTGAACCGGATGCTTTGCATCCGGTTCTTTTCTGTTTTTCCATATTTTGTTATGAAAACGCTACCGCAAACCGGCGGGATTTGTAAAACAGCCGGCCGATGCACCGCCGTCTTCGCAAATGCCCCCCTTGTGCAAAGGGAGGTGGTGCGGCGCAGCCGCGGCGGAGGGATTGCGGTTCATCCCCCCAGCCAGCCTGCGGCCGGCAGCCCCCCTTTGATAAGGGGGCCAGGGTGAGGGCATGGCGAAAAAAGCCCCCTTTGTGCAAAGGGAGGTGGTGCGGCAGCGGGGCTGACCGGGCTTTTGTACAATCCCCCACCGCCTTTGGCGGAGCCCCCTTTACACAAGGGGGCCAAAAAGGGCGCGGCGAAAAAAGTCCCCCTTGTGCAAAGGGAGGTGGTGCGGCAGCGGGGCTGGGCAGATTCAAAAAAGTGTGAAAACCAGCCATAACACCCCGTAAAGCACCGGCTGGTGAAGCAGGTAGATCCAAAGGCTGTGCCGGCCCATGGCGGAAAGCCAGGGCAGGCAGTCCCGGTAAAACAGCCCGGGCAGCCGGTGGGACTTCATCAACCGCCCCAAAAACGAGCCGCATAAAAACAGGAAGAACCAGGGGAACAGCGGGAAATAATCCGAAGAAAAAAAGCGGCCGGAGGGGAAACCGAGCGGGAAAAGCCAACCGGCTTCATAAAGGGATGCGGGCAGGGACACAGTAAAAAATGGACCGCCGAAGCTGCCGGCAGAAACGCTGAGGGTCAGCAGGAAAAGGAGGGCGCAGGCGGCCGCCCCGGCCCAGACCGGGATGCGTTCCAAAACCGGGCGCAGCAGGCCGAACAGTATCATACATACGCCCAACAGGTGCAGCACCCCAAAAAGCACCAGCTGGGAAGGCATGGCCAGGGCGGTAATCAGGGTCAGCAGCATCCCGCAGCCGAACACCTTGAAACCCCGGCGCAGGTTGCTGCGGGAAAAACAACAGCACACGCCAGCCAGCAGGATAAATGCGCCGGCGGTGCAGGTTTGCAGCCAATGCATGAATGGGGAAAAGAAAAACGCAAGTTCCAATCCGAAAATCATGACCAGGTCATAGCACAGATGGTAAAACATCATGCTCAATAATAAAAGCCCGCGCAGCCAGTCCAAAAAAGCGATGCGCGGCGATGGGTTCCGGCGCATAAAAACAGACCCCTTTGCTGGAAAGTAAAAAAACAGAAACCAGGCCGGCTTCAAACCCGGCCTGGCGTGCTATCTGGGGATATAATGGTCGATGACGGCGCGGGCGTCGTCCATGTTTTCAAGCATCAGCATAATCACATAACCGCCCTGTTCAAAAATCTGGGCGTCCTGGGCGATCTCATAGGAATTATAAATGTCATAATGCTCAAATTCACGGATGCGGTTGAGCTTGACCTGCTCGAGTTCCTCCCGAATCTGCGGCGTAGAATCGCTGTTTATCGGCTGCAGGATAAATACATCCGCCACCCCATACCGGCCGGAGGAATATCGGACATAAAAATCCCCGACCAAAGAGGTGTCGATCGAAAACTGTTCGGCAAGGTCGTCAGCTGTTGCATCACTTAGCCCTTTCATGTCGATATCGGCATAGATTTTTTCGATCGCGCCGGCGGGATCCGCCTCATCCAGCGGGTCAGCAATCTCCGGGCCCTGCTCCTGCGCTGGGTCAGCCTGTGACCCGCCGCACCCTGCAAACAGGCAAAGCGAAAGGCAGATCAACAGAAAAATGAGAATCTTTTTCAATTGGGGACCTCCAAATATACTGGTATATTAACCAGTATAACGAATTTTCGGGATTCGTCAAGCGGCCGGCGCCGCGGGCCGGGCAGGAGAATTTTTTCTGGACATTCCTGCAGGATTCGTATAATATGGTAAAGGACGGGCCTAGCGCTGTATGGGGAAAAACGGCTGGGACCAAAAGCGGGACGGCCTGAAGCAGAAAGGGGTCGATGCAATGATGGGGGTACAGGAGATAACCACCACAATCCTGGTATTTGCGGCTGCAATCCTGTTGGCAGTCGCAGCCATCCTGGTGATTTCCAGGCAGTCAAAAAACAGAAAACAGTTCAGTGAAGCGGATGCCCATGAGAAGGTATCCCGCGCGCTGCACCGGTTTGCCGGGCCGCGCAAATTTGCGGTGCTCGACGATGTCAAACTGGCAGCCAGCGGGGCAAGCGGCTGGGCCGACCATATCCTGATCGGGCATTTTGGGGTGCTTTTGGTGTACGATATGCGGTTTGAGGGGGAATATTTCGGCTCCCCCAAGGATAAGGAATGGACCGTGATGGCCGAAGGCCAGCCCAAACGTACGGTCATGAACCCCTTCCCGGCAGCTGCGCAGTGTTCCGGCCGGGTAATTACCCTGCTGAAAGAAGCCGGCTGCGGCATGGCAGAGGTGAGCACGGCGGTGGTGCTGCCCGGGTCACGCAACCATCTGCTGATCAAATCCGACCAACTGATCCAGGCGTCCCAGCTGGGCGGATACCTGCGCCGGTCAAAATTTGCGCAGGATAACGGGCTGGATCCCCAAAAAGCGGCGGCTGTACTGGAAGGCGCAAGGGTCGGATGACCGCGCCGGGGTGCGATATAAGAGACGGGAAAAACGCATCCCATTGTGAAGAAATTATGGACGATTCGGACAATCTTATTGACGAATCGGGAAAATCGAAATATAATGAAAGGTATATTTTATTTGACACATTAGCGGACTAAAACAAAATTGATTTTATAGGGGGTCTATGTCATGGCAAGAGTGTTTAATTTTTCGCCCGGCCCATCGGTGCTGCCGGAAAGCGTACTGAAAAAAGCCGCGTCCGAAATGCTTGATTATCAGGGCAGCGGGCAATCGGTGATGGAGATGAGCCACCGCTCCAAGGTGTACGACGGGATCATCCAGGGATGTGAAAGCCTTCTGCGGGAAGTGATGGGCATCCCTTCCAATTATAAAGTGCTGTTTTTGCAGGGCGGGGCTTCCAGCCAGTTCGCAATGGTGCCGCTCAACCTGATGACCGGCAGCGGCAAGGCGGATTACGCCGTGACCGGCCAGTTTGCCAACAAAGCTTATCAGGAAGCTTCCCGGTATGGCCAGGTAAAGGTGGTGGCTTCGTCGAAGGATAAGCAGTTTTCCTATATCCCGAAGCTCGACCCGGCGCAGTTCACCCCGGATGCGGATTATTTCCACATCTGCATGAACAATACCATTTACGGTACCTTCTATCACAACCTGCCGGATACCGGGAAAGTGCCGCTGGTAGCGGACGTTTCTTCCTGCATCCTTTCGCAGCCGATCGACGTCAGCCGGTTTGGGCTGCTGTATGCCGGGGCGCAGAAGAATATGGGACCTGCGGGGCTTACCGTCGTGATCGTGCGGGAAGATTTGATCGGGCATGCGATGGAATCCACCCCGACCATGTTCAATTATAAGACCCATGCGGATAACAATTCGATGTATAATACCCCGCCCACCTATGGGATCTATATCTGCAAGCTGGTGCTGGAATGGATCCGGGACGAGATCGGCGGGCTTGCCAATATGCAGGCGCGCAATGAGAAGAAAGCAAAGATCCTGTATGATTTCCTCGACCAGTCGGGCCTGTTCCAGGGGACGGCGGCCAAAGAGGACCGTTCGATCATGAATGTGCCGTTTGTCACCGGCAGCCAGGAGATGGATCAGAAATTCATTGCCGCGGCGCAGGCGGCCGGGTTTGTAAACCTCAAGGGGCATCGTTCGGTCGGCGGCATGCGTGCTTCGATCTATAACGCGATGCCGGTCGAAGGGGTCGAAAAACTGGTTGAAATGATGGCCAAATTCGAGAAGGAGAATGTATAATGCCGAATATCCAAACCTTAAACAAGATCAGCCCTTACGGCATGGAGATTTTTGACCGCACCAAATACCGCTGCGGCGACAGTGTCGAGCGCCCGGACGGCATCCTGGTGCGCAGCGCTTCGATGCATGAGATGGAATTCGGCCCGGAACTCAAAGCGATCGCACGTGCGGGCGCGGGGGTAAACAATATCCCGATCGACCGGTGCAGCGAACAGGGGATCGTGGTCTTCAATACGCCGGGGGCCAACGCCAATGCGGTCAAGGAGATGGTGGTCTGCGCGCTGCTGCTCTCGGCCAGGAAGGTTTTCCCGGCAATGGAATGGGTGCAGACCCTCAAAGGCCAGGGAGCGGAAGTAGCCAAACTGGTGGAAAAAGGGAAATCCCAGTTTGTCGGGCCGGAACTTTCCGGGAAAAAGCTGGGCGTCATCGGTTTGGGCGCAATCGGTTCGCGGATCGCGAACTTTGCGCGGCATCTGGATATGGAGGTCTGGGGATATGACCCGTACCTGTCGGTCGAAACCGCCTGGAATGTTTCGCGGGCGATCCGCCGGGCAACCTCGCTCAAGGAAATCTATGAAAACTGCGATTTCATCACCCTGCATATCCCTGCCACCGAAGAAACGCGCGGGATGATCAATTCCCAGTCGATTCAGATGATGAAACATGGGGTGCGGCTGCTCAACTTTGCACGTGGCGACCTGGTG
>CALXGW010000154.1 GCA_944387965.1 uncultured Anaerotruncus sp.
CTTTTAAACCTTTTCGCGCAAGCTTGTTTATCCCTGTCCTGCTAAACGACGGATTCATCAAACAGGGACCAGCTCAATCCATCAGGTAACGCTCGACATTGCGGATACATTCCGCCGGCGGGCAGACGCCCTGCGCTTCAAATACAACCGGCATATCCACCCCTGCCTCGATATATTCCTCAATCCGGCGGCGGCACTGGTCGGGTGTCCCCGCGATGACGACTGTATCCACGATCTCATGGGTCAACGGGATGGAAGGCTTGGCGCCGCTCATGAACGCCTGCTGATAATGGTTCAGCAATTCCACATCCAGCCCGGATGTGGTCATGATCGGTTTGGCGCCATGCAAGCCTATGTAACGGGCTGCCTGCGGTTTCATTTTTTCCTTTGCCGCCTCCCCGTCCGCTTCCATATAGGTCGGCAGGTACGCCGCAATTTTAATCTCGGACGGGTCACGTCCTACCCGCCTGGCGCCGGTCGCAATTTTTTCCCGCGCATATTTGACATAAGCGATCGGCGACCCGGCGGAAAGCAGCACACCATCCGCCACCTCGCCTGCGGCTTCCAATGCGTTATCCCCTTTGACCCCCATATAGATCGGCTGATTGGGGCGCAGCGCCTGGTTATTCAGCTTTACCTTGCCGGTCTTAAAATATTTCCCGGAAAATTCGACCTCTTCCCCACGGATCAGCCCCTTCATAATCTGCACACATTCCTTTGTCGCAGTGATCGGCTTTTGGAAGGGGATCCCGGCCTGCAGTTCCATCCAGCGTTTATTGCTGGCGCCCAGTGCGACGATCAGCCGCCCGCCGGAAATATCATCCAGGGTGCATGCTTCCATTGCGGATAGGGTCGGATGGCGGGTATACGGATTGATGACCCCAATGCCGATCTGAATCCGGCTGGTGGACATCGCGCAGGCAGTCGCCAGCGAAAAACCACCCGCATCAAAATAATCCTCCGCTACCCATACCGACTCCAGGCCGGCATCCTCCGAGCGCTTGACCAGGTCGATGGTTTCTTTTACCGAATATAACCCTGAAAAACCGAAACTGAGCTTTGCATTCATCCTTTGACACTCCTTTGCTTACTTTGGCTTATCTGGCGGGGATATACATCAGCGCATCCGATGTATGGGTCAGGCGGCGAACGCCGTTTTTTGTCACGGCCACCATATATTCCACCTGGATACCGAAACGATCATACAAATAATACGGGGTTTCCAGGCAAAGCACCATATTCTCTTCAAACGGGGTATCCGTACTGCCGTTGATGGTGGGGTTATCATTGATCAGCAGCCCGATCCCATGCCCCACATGCTGGCGGTAATAATCCGGGATCCCTTTGCGCACCGCCGCCATACCGGTCTGGAATGCTTCACTGACCAAAACACCCGGTTTGATCTTGTTTTCGATCTCATGGATACCGTCCAGGATATACGCATACAGCGACTCAGCCTGCCGGTTGGGTGTACCCACCAGCACTGTGCGGGCCAGATCCGAACAGAAAAAGCGATAGGTCGCGCCATAATCGAACCGCATGACTGAACCGTCCTGCACCTTTTGTTCAGGCTTGCTGGCGGTATCAGAATAGGAAGAACGCCTGTCCACTGTAGCGGTGATAAAGTAGCCGTTTCCATCCCGCCTTGCCACTTCTTCCCGATACCGGCGGTCCATATCCCATTCGGAATCCCCCACCTTTACCCGTTCCAGCATGGCCAGCAAAGAGTCCTCTGCAATGACTGCTGCATGTTCAAGCAAAGCGATTTCATCCGGATGCTTAATTTTCCTGGCCGATTCAAACAGCGAAAGCCCTGGGACGATGGTATGCTGTGGGAACGCTTCCCGCAGGCAATCCCAGGTCTGTATCGGGGTGCGCAATTCATCCACCGCAATCCGCAGCGGCTTTTCCCCCAGTTTTTTGAGCGCAGCTGTCAGTGCCTGCGCCGCTGAAGGATAAATTTCCTTTGTTTTTTCTTCCAGGATACCCGCTGTCGCACTCGCATGATCGACTGCGAACCGGAACGGCCCATAACAGAACAGCTGCGCATCGGCAAGCGCATCGATCGCAGTCGGCGCATCCACCATCGAATTGACCAGCATAAACGGTTGGCCTGGACAATAAACGGCATATGCCTGGGTTTTTGCATGGTAGGTCGCACCCAGCGCGCAAAAACCGGTGAGATATAGAATATGTTCCGGCAAAGAAGCGACCAAAACATCAATGTTATTTTGTCTCATCTCCGCTTGGATACGTTTTTGACGGAATTGCTGCAAATTTTCTGCTGTCATTCGATCGCTTCCATTCGACATTTAATAAAAATTTTTTAACATAATATCATTTTTATTGTCAAAAGTCAATAGAAAAGGTGGAAATCCCTGCCTGTATACCGGTAAAAACGCCTTTATACCCGTTTAATGCGCACCTTCAGCCCTTTTTGACAGGCATACTGGATCATATGCGCCGTACCTTTTGATTTCCCATCCCAAAAGGCCACCAGCGCATCGGCATAATCCCCCATCTGCACATTGCGCATTGGTCCGGCTTTCCTGCCCTGCTGCTCCCAATCGGCGGGGAAATAGCGGATAGGGTATCCACGCTCCTGGGCATAGCGGGCGCCGAGCAAGTCCGCGCCCGGCGACTGTCCGCATACGATCTCGATCTCATCCGAAATATTTTGCAGCAAATGGTCCATATGCGCCCGCAAAAGCGGATAATTTTGAAAGCCCCTGCTGCCTGCAATGATTACTTTGAACATGCTGGGCCTGTCCTTCCATTTGGCATTTTTGCCCTCTTGCTCCATATAAAAAGCAGTGCAGGATCCCTTCGTTATCCCGCACCGTTTTTATCCCTGCTATGTATTTACCGGCATGCTTTCGGGCATTTTTCCCGCAGCAATGCACGGAACTGTTCGGCGTCCCCTTTGGTGAACCCATTTTTGCTCACAGGGAACACCCCGTTGCCGGAAATCAGCCCGAACATATCTGCCGTTTCGACTACATGGTTGACCTGCGCATACCGCAGCGTCATTTTGGAATCCTTTGAAACCCGCTGCATCTGCTCGCTGCTGATCAGCCAATCGAACCCGTCCCGCGGGATGGAATTCTTCTGGGCCTTCCAGGCGCGCAGCGAAAAGATATAATATCCTTTATACCAGGCTAACAGCGCCAGCACACCGATCACCATCCACAGCGTGCCGTCCCAGGTTTGTTTGCTTGGGCCAAAAATATTGATCGTTCCCAAAACCAAAAACCAGACCGCCAGCGCGAGCATCAGCAGCCGCATCGGCCTTTGCAGCCGTTTACAGGCTTTTTCATGCAGCGCGCAATAGGTTTCCTTTTCAATGGCCGTATGGTTTTCCAACTCGTAATCCATTTTTTACATTCCCCCTCCGCCGCGCCCAAAACCATTGGCACAGCCTTGCTTTCCCTGCTATTTTACAGGATACCAACATTTATTTCAAGCGTTTTTCAAGCGCCTGGATAATGGTATACATCGTTTTGATCCGGGCATATTTCTTATCGTTCGATTCCACTACGATCCAGGGGGCCCATTTGGTGTTCGTCCGGCACAGCATCTCATTCACCGCTGCTTCATATGCATCCCATTTTTCCCGGTTGCGCCAGTCCTCATCGGTGATCTTATACTGTTTTTCCGGCGTATTTTGCCGCTCCTGGAACCTGCGCAGCTGTTCATCCGGGTCGATATGCAGCCAGAACTTCAAAATCACTGCGCCCCAATCCGACAGCCCGCGTTCGAAATGGTTGATTTCATCATAAGCCCTGCCCCATTCTTCCTCTGTACAAAAGCCCTCGATATGCTCCACCATGACCCGCCCATACCAGGTGCGGTCAAAAATGGCGATATGCCCGTCCTTTGGCAGCGTATTCCAAAAACGCCAAAGGTAATGGTGGTTTTTTTCTGCAAAGGATGGCGAAGCGATCGGCACGACCTCGAATCCCCTCGGGTCGAGCGCCTGGGTGATACGCTTGATGTTGCCGCCTTTCCCGGCAGCGTCCCAACCCTCATATGCCAAAATCATCGGGATCTTTTTCTGGTACAGCTTGTTATGCAGTTCAAACAGGCGCTTCTGGCATTCCTTGAGTTCCTGCTTATACTCGTCCGGCTCCAGGCGTTTTTCCAGGTCGATCTCGGACAGCTGCGGCAACGGGCTGGATTTGATCGACGGGGAAACGCGGATCCCTGCAAATTCCGGCAGGTTTTCGCTTTCCACCTGTGCAATCTTGTTTTCAAGCGCAGCGATCACAGTGGTAAAAATCTTATAGGTCGCCCAGCGCTTATCCTCCGCTTCCACCACCGTCCAGCGGGCATTTTCCAGGTCGGTGCGCTCGATCATATCGTCAAACAGCTTTTCGTACTGCTCATAATGCTCGTTGCGGAACCAATCCTGTTCAGTGACCCGCCAACGGGTCGCCTTTTTTTCTTCCAGCGCCTTGAAGCGCCGCTTTTGTTCCTTGCGGGAGATATGCAGGAAAAATTTCAGCAGGACATGCCCGTCGTCGGTGATCTGTTTTTCAAATTCCCGGATATCCGAAAAACGGCGTTCGATCTCTTTTTCCGAAAGAGTACTTTCCTCCCGCGCCACCGTCACCTCGCGGTACCAGCTCCGGTCAAAGATCGAAATATCGCCGTACAGCGGCAGCTTTTTCCAAAAACGCCGCATCCAGGGATATCTTTTTTCGCTTTCCGTTGGGGAAATGATACTGTATACCGAAAATCCGCGCGGATCCAGGTTATTGATCAGCTTGGATATCTGGCTGCCCTTTCCGGCAGCCCCCCAGCCCTCGAACACAATGACTGCCGGGATTTTCAGCGCGCGGATCCGCTGCTGCAATGCCCCCAAACGTTGTTTCAGGGCGTCCATTTCTTCCCATTTTTCTTCCGGCAACGAAACTCTTAAATCCAATTCCTTGAGCATATGATCCCTCTTTTCCAAAATCTTTGGTCATTTGGCGTGAATGATAAACCGTTCCTGCAACATGTAACGTGCCGTTCACCTGTCTGCATTAGCCTGCCCCAAAAACAGTTTAAAAAACCGCTTACCGGATTCAAAGCGATACGATGACCAGCCGGAAGGATGCCGGTTGGCCGCAAAAGGAGAATAAAAAGCCGTTTTCCTCAGCCGTTACAATGTCCGGCCGCCCGCAGGTTTCCATCATCCGAAAAGGCATTTGCAGCCTGCCGTCCCGCTTGAGCAGCGCTTCCTTCCTGGTCCAGATCTCCAAAAACCGCTTTGCATCTGCGGCATAAGCCTGTTCGGCAGCGGTCAAATACCGCTGCCTGAGCTTCATCGGGATTTGCCTGTCCGCCCGCTCCACATCCACACCGACCGGCTGTTGCGAAACCGCTGCTGCCACTGCGCCGCGCGTATGGCTGATACTGAAACAGCACATCCCTTCCAGGTACGGTTTCCCATGTGCGTCATATTGCAGCGGCGGCAGCGTTTCCTTCCCCAATGTCAAACGCAGCAGTTCCCGCGCCTGGGCAGAGAGGTCGTGCGACTGGGTAAAGGCGAGCCAGACGGCATTTTCCATCATGCCCCCTCCTTTTGATAGCTGACAATCCAGAAATCCGCCTCGGTCTGCAAAAATTCGCATTCCTGCAGGCGTTTACATCCTTCC
>CALXGW010000155.1 GCA_944387965.1 uncultured Anaerotruncus sp.
TGCCAGCAGCGTGATCGGCGTCGCGTTGGGGGCTGACAGCTATTCGCAGATGGTGATGCGGGTGGAAGTGATGTCCCGCGTGGCCGAGCACGACCAGGAGCTGCTTGACCTGCTGGCGCAGGAAAAAGAAGAGCTCGAGCAGATCAAACAGGATATCGAAGCCGATAAAGCCGAGGTGGAGGGCGACAAGACCGAACTGGATGGCAAACGGGAGGAACTCAACGGCCAGATGGCCCAGGTTCAGGATCGCATCCATTCGCTTGCCAGCATGGAAGAGGCTTTTTTGGCCGATAAGGAAAACCTGCAGGAGCAGATGAAACAGGTTCAGGCGGAGATCAACGCCATTTATGAAGAGATCAACAAGACCTCCAGCCAGATTCCGTATATCGGCGGCGAGATGGCCTGGCCTTCCCGCACGCTGACCCAGATCAGTTCCGGGTTTGGCAGCCGGTTCGGCGGCAGCGATTATCACACAGGTATTGATATCACCGGTTCGGGCGCTTATGGTACGCCGATACTGGCGGCGAATTCCGGCACGGTGGCGGTGGCGAATACCTCCTATACGCCGGGATATGGCTATGGGATTTATGTGATTATCGACCACGGCGGCGGGATTCAGACGTTATACGGGCATTGCAGCGCTTTGAATGTCAAGGTCGGGCAGACGGTGGTGACCGGCGAACAGATCGCCCAGGTCGGTTCTACCGGCTGGTCCACCGGGCCGCATATCCATTTTGAAGTGCGCAAGGATGGGCAGGCGCAAAACCCCATCAGCTGGCTCGGAACCAAAAACGGCTGATCTTGCGGCCGCTTTGAAGGAGAAATGGGATGAATAAAAAAATTTCTTTGGGGGCGGCGATCGCCTTCATGGCCATCATTGCTGCGGCAACCTTTTCCATCACATGGATTGTGACTATGCTGCGGTTCAATGATACGGTATACAGCCTGAAGGACCGCGAAACCCGCTACAGCAAGCTGGCGGAGATCGATGATTATATCCGGCAGAATTATATCGGTACCCTCAACGAGTCCTCGATCACTGACAGTACGGCGGCCGGGCTGGTAAACGGCATCGGCGACCCGTACGCGGCATATTACGACGCGGTGACCTATCAGATGGTCACGGGGGACTACAGCGGGACAACCGCGCAGATCGGTATTGTGCCGGCGATGGATGAGAGCGGTTATATCGTTGTGGAAGAGGTTTACCCCGATTCCCCGGCACAGGCGGCCGGAATCGAGGCGGGCGACCTGATTATCAAGATCGACGACACCAGCATCACGGCGGACAATTATGAGGATGCGGTATCGATGCTCAGCGGGGATGCGGGGTCGAAGATGACCATCACACTCCGGCATGGGCTGGAAGACCTTTCGCTGGAGATGACCAGGCGTTTTGTCGAGGTGCCCTCGGTGACCGGGGAATTGATCGAGGGGAATGTAGGGTTCGTCCAGTTCAAGATGTTTAACGACAACACCCCGAACCAGTTCAGCCGGCTGGTCGATGAGCTGATCGATGCGGGTGCGGTTTCGCTGGTATTTGATGTGCGGGATGTGACTTCGGGGACGCTGCTGTCGGTCAGCCAGATTCTGGATAAGCTGCTGCCGCAGGGGAATATCATCCTCTCGACCGATAAAAATGGGAATGATACGGTGCTGGCGACCTCTGACGCCAATGAGATTTCCCTGCCGATGGCGGTACTGGTGAGTGAACGCACCTCCGGTGAAGCGGAACTGTTTGCCAAGGCATTGCAGGATTTTGATAAGGGCAAGGTCATCGGCGTCAAGACCGCCGGGAAGGGGACGGTCCAGCGGACCTTCCCGTTGACCGACGGCAGTGCGATCCGCCTGACGGTGGCGCGGTATAAGACCCCGTTGGGGGACAGTTATGACCTGGTGGGCGTACAGCCGGCTTATGAAGTCAAAAAGGATGACCCGATTAGTACGATGGATGACAGCAGCATCACCGACGCCCAGCTGAAAAAGGCGATCGAGGTGGTCAATGCCGCTGTGCGGGCAATGTCTTCCGGGGAGGATACGGCAGAAGAAGTGTTGCCGGATGTATCCAGTTCCTCCGAAACGAGCAGCGTTTCCAGCGCTTCGAGTGAGGACGAATCTTCCAGTGAGGACGAATCTTCCAGTGAGGACGAATCTTCGAGCGAGGATGAATCTTCCAGCGAGGATGAATCTTCGAGTGTGGCCGAGTCTTCGAGCGAGGATGAGTCCTCCAGCGAGGACGAATCTTCGAGCGAGGATGAGTCTTCGAGCACGGCTGAGTCTTCGAGCGAGGCTGCGTCTTCGGGCGGCTGAGGACAGCGCCAAGCGGATTGGAATGGAATATAGGCTTTTTTGGGGGCCTCCTGTATGGGGGCCCCTGCGGCATGTTTTTGTATACTGGAAAATTTTAGGAATTTGATGTGGAGGGGTTCTATGCTTTATTGTGCGGCCTGCGGGGTAAAAAACTGCGCCAATAAAATGGGAGAGGAAGGGGAATACCCAAAAGGGTGCCCGAGTTTATCGGAAAAATTGCCTGCATATCTGGAAGAATACCAGGAACCGCTAGAACTGCTGATGGCGCAGAAATCTGCGGTATGCGCCCCGGACCACAGCGAATGCCGGATCTTGAAGACCATCCGGTTTGCAAAAGAATGTGGTTTCCATAAAATTGGATTGGCATTTTGCGTTGCGGTGGAGGAACAGGCACGGCAGGTTGCCAAGATTTTTCAGCAAAGTGGGCTGGAAGTGGAAAGTGTGATCTGTAAAGTAGGGCATGTGAACCGGTCGGCGCTGCAGATCGAGGGAAGCCGGAACGCGATGTGCAACCCGATTGCGCAGGCGGAGCTTCTCAATGAAGCAGGGACGCAGCTGAATGTGGTGCTGGGGCTGTGCGTCGGGCACGATTCGCTGTTTATCCGCCATTCCAACGCGCCGGTGACGGTGTTGGCGGCAAAGGATCATGTTTACGACCATGCGCCGCTGGAATACCTCAAGCATGGGGATACAGATGGTAAATAAAAGCGGCAGAAAAAAGGCCGGCAGATGGTCATAGGATACGGCAGTACGGCATATGATGGAAACAACGGGTCCCTTTGTGAATAATGGGTGAATTTTGTGCGGGATGCTTGACAGGAGTTGACGAACTGTCTATAATACTAAGCATTGTGATGGCGCGATAAAAATCCGCCCGGGATGAGGGGCTTTTGGATGCAGCCGTTTCAACGGCTTTTCCCATTTTGGAAAGAATATGTTCTGTAAAGGAGAACGGTGAAGATGGCAAGCGAACAGTTGTTGATGACGCAGGAAGGCTATGACGCGCTGAAAACAGAATTGAATGAACTAAAAAGTGTTACCCGAGGGGAAATTTCGGAAAAGATCCGTGTGGCACGCGGGTTCGGCGACCTTTCGGAAAACAGCGAATATGATGAGGCAAAAAACGAACAGGCCGTCGTAGAAGCCAGGATCAAAAAGCTGGAAGATCAGTTGAAAAATGTGAAGATCATTGCCAAAGACCAGATTTCGACTGATACGGTGGCGGTGGGCTGCCGGGTCAAGATTTTGGATTTGGAATTTGATGAAGAAATGGAATATGTGATCGCCAGTTCGGTGGAGTCCCACAACGACCTGAACAGTATTTCCGATGAATCCCCGGTGGGCAAAGGCCTGATGGGCCATAAAGTGGGGGATATCGTTGAGGTACAAGCCCCGGCAGGAAGCCTGAAGCTCAAAATTCTGGAGATAGGGCTATAATTCTTTTGAGAATCGGGGAAATTTTTGTAAAAAAGCGGGCTATGCAAATACCCGCTTTTTTTGTTATAATAATAGAAATGTGCATGAGCTGATTTGGACGGCTGTATCTGTCCCGGACAGGCTGCACAAGTTTTGCTGGAAGGGCCAGCCCCTGCAAAAAAACAGGCAGGGATGGATGTTAGAGATAAGGATGTGTGAGCAGCGATGAGTGAAAACAAGAAAGCGTTACAGGAAGAGATGTCTGCCGAAGAGGAGCAGCAGAAATTATCGGAAGTGCTGCAGATCCGCCGCGATAAGCTGGCCGCCCTGAAACAGGAAGGGAAAGACCCGTTTGTCGTCACCACCTATCAGCGTACCGCTTATGCGGAGCAGATTGTAGCGCGTTTTGAAGAGATGGAAGGCAGGACCGTTTCGGTCGCCGGGCGCATCATGAGCAAGCGCGGCATGGGCAAAGCCTCCTTCATCGACCTGCGCGACAGCAGCGGGCGCATCCAGAGCTATGTGCGGCAGGACCATGTCGGCGAAGAAGCTTATGCCGATTTCAAGAAATGGGATATCGGCGACATCATTGGTGTGGAAGGCGAGGTTTTCCGTACCCAGAAGGGGGAAATCTCGATCAAGGCTGCAAAGATCCAGCTGCTTTCCAAATCCCTGCTGCCGCTGCCGGAAAAATGGCATGGGCTCAAGGACACCGAACTGCGTTACCGCCAGCGGTATGTGGATCTGATCGTGAACCCGGAAGTGAAGGATGTATTTGTCAAACGTTCGAAGATCATTTCCGCTATCCGCAGCTACCTGGAAGGGAAAGGTTACCTGGAAGTGGAAACCCCGGTGCTGCACACCATTGCGGGCGGGGCGGCTGCGCGGCCGTTCATTACCCACCACAATGCGCTGGATATCGACATGTATCTGCGGATTGCGCTGGAACTGCATCTGAAACGGCTGATCGTCGGCGGGTTTGATAAAGTATATGAGATCGGCCGGGTCTTCCGCAACGAGGGGATCGACACCCGCCACAACCCGGAATTCACCCTGCTGGAGCTGTATGAGGCCTACACCGATTACAACGGTATGATGGAGATCACCGAGGGAATGATCCGGCATTGTGCGCATGCGGTGCTGGGGACCGGTGTGATCCATTACGGCGACGTTGAGATCGATCTGGACAAGCCGTTTGCGCGCATGACCATGCGGGAAGCGGTGAAAAAATACAGCGGGGTGGATTTCTCGCAGGTGCAGACGCTGGAACAGGCGCGTGCGCTGGCGGACGAACATCACATCGCCTATGAACAGCGGCATGGCAAAGGGGATATCCTGAACCTGTTCTTTGAGGAATATTGCGAGGCGAACCTGATCCAGCCGGTATTCATCACCGAGCATCCGGTGGATATCTCGCCGCTTTCCAAACGCAAACCTTCCGAACCGGAATATACCGAGCGGTTTGAATTGTTTATCCTTGGGCGGGAACATGCAAACGCCTTCTCCGAACTCAACGATCCGATCGACCAGCGGGGCCGTTTTGAACATCAGGCGGCATTAAAAGCGGCGGGCGATGATGAGGCCAACGATATCGATGAGGACTTTTTGACTGCGCTGGAATATGGCATGCCGCCGACGGGCGGTATGGGGCTGGGGGTCGACCGGCTGGTGATGCTCCTGACCGACAGTGTTTCCATCCGCGACGTGCTGCTCTTCCCCACGATGAAGCCGATCAAGGATTGATTCCCGGATACAGAAAGGGGCGGGACGATGGACCGCGAAGAACACAAAAAACAGGTGCGGCAGGATAACAAACGCAGGTTTGGTATGCTGGTGGTCGGGGTCGTTGTAGCGGCGATGCTGGGGCTGGTCTGCTATTACACGATGGAAGGGCAGGCAAAAGAGCCCGACCTGGTGGCTGTGGCGGTGAAAGGGTACCTTTCGGTGGAACAGCAGCAGGGATTGACCGAGCGGCTGCAGGAATATACTGCCAAGTCCGGCCGGGCGGGCGGGATCGCTTTGCAGGTGTTTGAATTCCCTGTGGATGGGACTGAAAACCCGCAGACCTTTGAGCTGCTGTCCGAACTGGCGGGCTGCATCAGCACCGGGAAGACCGATCTCGTACTGATCGAGTGGTATGTATACGATCTTATCAAGGGGGCCGGCCTGTTTGAAGACCTCTCCAAGCGGTATCCGGACGACCCTGCCGTGACGGACGGGTATTTATACCGGATGGAAGATACCGGTTTCATGCAGGGTGGGCAGATGCAGGATATGCCGGATCTTTATCTGGCACTGCGCAGTTCCAGATCTGAAAATATGAATAAAAATTCAAAAGCGATGGAAAAGTATTCGTATATGCAGGAGCTGCTGGATCAAATCGTCCGGGGCGGCTGATCGGGAGCCCAACCCGGCGGTTGGTGATAAAAAGTATGACTATGTATAAATTTGTAAAAAAATTATAAAAATACATGGGAAAAACAATGGTTTTGCCATGTGGACAAACCAAAAAAAGTATTGTATAATTATGCAAAGAAAAAAGAAAGGGGTAGGCGTCCGTGTTGGGGAAAAGGCTTGTGGGTCCGGTATTATATCCAATGCTCGCGCCGTCCCTGTTTTCTTTGCTGTCGGATTCCTTTTTTGGAATACCTATCCATTTTTTTGGATAGGTATTTTATTTTCCCGTGGTTAAAACACATGGAAAGGGGACGGACGGTATGCTGATTAAAAATGCCCATCTGCTGGATCCCGCCCAAGGGCTGGATCAATTGTGCGATATCCGGGTGGAGGACGGGCAGGTCATAGAAATCGGGGAACTGGACGGGGATGCGGATATCGATGCCGAGGGGCTTTGCCTGGCGCCTGGGCTGATCGATATGCATGTGCATCTGCGCGACCCGGGGTTTACCCAGAAGGAGGATATCCTGACCGGATGCGCGGCGGCTGCGGCAGGCGGGTTTACCGGGGTGGCCTGTATGCCCAACACCAATCCGGTATGCGACAATGTGGATGTGGTCAAATACATCCTGGGCCGTGCCGGGCAGGCCAAGGCCAGGGTATATCCGGTGGCGGCGATCACCAAAGGACTCAAAAGCAGCGAGCGCACCGACCTGCATGCTTTGCAGGATGCGGGTGCGGTGGCGGTCAGCGACGATGGCAGGCCGGTGCAGAACAACCGCCTGATGCTGGAAGCGCTGCGGGATACCTTTGCGCGGGGGATGGTAGTCATCAGCCATGCGGAGGATCTGGATATCGTAAACGGCGGTATCATGCACAAAGGGGCAGTCAGCCAGGAACTCGGGGTACCGGGGATCGACCGGGCATCGGAGGACTGCAATACAGCGGCGGTGATCGCGCTGGCGGAGGCTTCCGGCACGCGGATACACATCGCGCACGTTTCCACAAAAGGTTCGGTCGCGCTGATCCGGGATGCCAAACGGCGCGGCGCGGCGGTGACCTGCGAAACCGGGCCGCATTATTTCACGCTGACCCATGAAAGCCTGCTGGGACGGGATGCCAATTTCCGGATGAACCCGCCGCTGCGCGAAGATAGCGACCGGCAGGCGATCCTGGAAGGGATTGCGGACGGGACGATCGACTGTATCGCGACCGACCATGCGCCCCATACGCCGTATGAGAAGGAGGACTTCCTCTCGGCGCCCAACGGGGTGATCGGGCTGGAAACCTCGCTGGCGCTCTGTTTGACCCATCTGGTGAAGCCGGGGATCATTTCCATGGGGCGGCTGATCGAGATGATGTCGCAGAACCCGGCCAAGATCCTGGGAGTGCCGGGCGGGACGCTGCAGCCGGGGATGCCGGCGGACATGGTTTTGTTCGACCCGGAGGAAATGTGGACGGTGGAGCGGGCAAAATTCCATTCGAAGGCGCGCAACACCTGTTTCGACGGGATGAAGGTCATAGGGAAAGTCCATTATACCATTTTGGGTGGACAGGTAAGCTATTCATATCGACAGGAAAGACAGGAGTAGTGAAAATGGAAAAACTGATCCGAAAAATCATTGAACTGCAAAACCCAACAGTGGTAGGGCTGGACCCTACGCTGGATTATATCCCGGCGCATATCAAAGAAGAAGCGTTTGCGGAACATGGCAAGACGCTCAAAGGGGCTGCGGAGGCTTACCTGCGTTACAATATGGAGATCATCGACGCGATCTGCGATGTGGTGCCGGCGGTCAAGCCGCAGTGCGCTTTTTATGAGCTGCTGGGATGGCGGGGGGTAAAATGCCTGGCCAAAACGATCAAATATGCCCATAAACGTGGGATGTATGTCATCACCGACGGCAAGCGCGGCGATATCGGGTCCACCATGCAGGCATATGCGAATGCGCATCTGGGCGAGATGGCTATCGGGGAAGAGTCTTTCATCCCGTTTGGAGCGGACGCCCTGACGGTGAACGGGTACCTGGGTACCGACGGGATCAAGCCGCTGCTCGATGTGATGCAGGGGAACCCGGACAAGGGGATTTTTGTGCTGGCGAAGACGTCCAATCCGTCCTCGGGGGAACTGCAGGACGAAAAGATCGGGACGGATACCGTTTATGACCGGATGGGCGACCTGTGCGAAAAATGGGGGGCTGAAAACATCGGGAAATACGGCTATTCCCAGGTGGGCGCCGTTGTCGGCGCGACCTATCCGGAGCAGCTGCGTGAACTGCGGGCGCGGCTGTCGCATACCTTTTTCCTGGTGCCGGGGTACGGCGCCCAGGGCGGCGGCGGGCGGGATGTGGCCGGCGCGTTCGATCAGAACGGGCTGGGCGGCATCGTCAATTCCTCCCGCGCAGTGCTGACTGCCTGGAAAAAGAAGGGCGGCGACGGCCGGGATTTTGCAAAAGCTGCTTATGAGGAAGCGGTGCGGATGCGGGATGATATCCTTTCATATATCCCGCAGATCAAAGGGTAAACAGGGCTGCGGGTCCCCGCAGGAGGATGAAGGGAAACAGGACCGGAGAAATCGGGAGATACCGAAACGGTAGTCAGAAAGATGGAGGGAACTATGCATATCTTGGAAGCTGGGAAGAAAGCGACACTTTTATTGGCGGACGGCACGGTGTTTGAGGGGCGTGCAATGGGCGCTGAGGGGAAAACCGTGGGCGAGGTGGTATTTACCACCGGCATGACCGCTTATCAGGAAACGTTGACTGACCCGAGCTATTATGGGCAGATCGTCACCCAGACCTTCCCGCTGGTGGGCAATTACGGTGTGAACGGTGTGGATCGGGAGTCGGACGGATGTTATGTGAAGGGGTATATCGTGCGGGAGTGGTGCGAACATCCGAGCAATTTCCGCAGCGAACACGATCTGGATTGGTTCCTCAAGCAAAACAATGTGGTGGGGATCTATGATATCGACACCCGTGCGCTGACCCGGAAGCTGCGCGAACACGGTGTGATGAACGGGATGATCTGCACCGGGGAAATCGCCGATCAGGATGCTGCATTGCAGGAGATCCGGGCTTACCGGATCGAAAATGCGGTCGCCGCGGTGAGCGTACAGGAGCCGCAGAAGCATACCTGCGAACAGCCGCAGTTTAAAGTGGCGCTGCTCGATTTTGGGTATAAACACAATATTTTGCGTTCCCTGCTGGCGCGCAACTGCAATGTGACGATCATGCCGGCCTTAACGACTGCGCAGCAGATCAAAGAAGGCGGTTTCGACGGGGTGATGCTCTCCAATGGCCCGGGCGACCCGGCGGAAAATGTGCAGACCATCGCAAACTTGCGGGAAATCTGTCAGATGGGGCTGCCGGTATTCGGCATCTGTCTGGGGCATCAGCTGACCGCCCTGGCACACGGCGCAAAAACCGAAAAGCTCAAATACGGGCACAGGGGCGCCAACCAGCCGGTCATCGACCTTTGCACCGGGCTGACCTATGTAACCAGCCAGAACCACGGGTATGCGGTGCTGGGCGACACCATCCCGAAGGAAGCAGGGGTGGTCAGCCATATCAATGCGAACGATCAAAGCTGTGAGGGCGCGGTTTACGGGGACGGGCATATCTTTACCGTCCAGTTCCATCCGGAAGCATGCGGCGGGCCGACCGACACAAGCTTCCTGTTCGACCGCTTTGTGGAACTGATGAAAAAACAGAAGGGGGTGGGCTGAATGCCGCTGCGTGAAGATATCAAAAAAGTACTGGTGATAGGCTCCGGCCCGATCGTGATCGGCCAGGCTGCCGAATTTGACTATGCGGGCACCCAGGCTTGCCGTGCGCTGCGCGAGGAAGGGCTGGAGGTCGTGCTCATCAACTCCAACCCGGCGACCATCATGACCGACAAGGCGATGGCCGACCGGATCTATATCGAACCGCTGACATTGGAAACGGTCAAGCGGGTGATCGAGATCGAAAAACCGGACAGCGTGCTTTCCACGCTGGGCGGCCAGACCGGCCTGACCCTTTCGATGCAGCTGGCGAAAGAGGGCTTCCTGGAGAGCCACAATGTCAAACTGCTTGGGGCCAACCCGGAAACGATCGACAAGGCGGAAGACCGGCAGATCTTTAAGGATACGATGGAAGCGATCGGGCAGCCGTGCATCCCGTCCAAAGTGGTGGAAACGGTGGATGATGCGGTGGCATTTGCCGAAGTGATCGGCTATCCGGTGATCGTGCGCCCGGCCTTTACCCTGGGCGGCACTGGCGGCGGTATTGCCGACGACGAACACGCGCTGCGTGAAATCGCGCGCAACGGGCTGCGGCTCTCCCCGATCACCCAGGTGCTGATCGAAAAGTGCATCTCCGGTTGGAAAGAGATCGAATTTGAGGTCATCCGGGACCGCAAGGGCAACACGATCACCGTCTGCTCGATGGAAAACGTCGATCCGGTCGGGGTGCATACCGGCGACAGCATCGTTGTCGCGCCGGCGGTTACCCTTGCCGACAAGGAATACCAGATGCTGCGTTCGGCGGCCATCAACATCATCCGTGCGCTCGGCGTTGAGGGCGGGTGCAACTGCCAGTTTGCGCTGCGTCCGGACAGCTTTGAATATGCGGTGATCGAGGTAAACCCCCGTGTTTCGCGTTCGTCTGTGCTCGCCTCCAAGGCGACCGGCTACCCGATCGCCAAAGTGGCGACCAAAATTGCGATCGGCTATACGCTCGATGAGATCGTCAATGCGGTGACCGGCAAAACCTATGCCTGCTTTGAGCCGACGATCGATTACCTGGTGGTCAAATTCCCCAAATGGCCGTTTGACAAATTTGTTTATGGGCGGCGTACGCTCGGCACCCAGATGAAGGCGACCGGCGAAGTCATGGCGATCGGCAGTTCGTTTGAGCAGGCGATGATGAAAGCGGTGCGCAGCATTGAACTGGGGCTGGATACCCTCGATTATAAGAAACTGGAAGGCTTGAGTCGGGAGGAAATCCATCAGCTGCTGCATCAGTGCGACGATGAACGCATCTTTGTTGTATTTGAAGCGCTCAAACGCGGCATTTCGCCCGATGAGATCTTTGATATCACCAAAATCGACCGTTGGTTCCTCTTTAAGCTCAAAAACCTGGCTGACCTGGAATGCTGGCTTGCCGACGGCGGGCTGACCCTGGAAAAATACCGGCTGGCAAAACAGTACGGCTTCCTGGATAAGTCGGTCGAACGCATTTCCGGGCAGAAGGTGCCGGCGGAATGGAAAAAACCGGCCTCCTACAAGATGGTTGATACATGCGCGGCGGAATTCGATGCGGAAACCCCGTATTTCTATTCTTCCTATGACCAAGAAAATGAAGCGGAAGAATTCCTGGAAAAACATCCGAGCAACAAAAAGAAGGTACTGGTCATCGGTTCCGGGCCGATCCGGATCGGGCAGGGCATCGAGTTCGACTACTGCTCGGTGCATTGCGTCTGGGCGCTTAAAGAGGAAGGGTACGAGGCGATCATTGCCAATAACAACCCGGAAACCGTTTCGACCGACTTTGACACCTCCGACCGGCTGTATTTTGACCCGCTGACCCCGGAGGATATCGACAACCTGCTGGAAACCGAAAAACCGTGGGGGGTCGTGGTGCAGTTCGGCGGCCAGACAGCCATCAAGCTGACCAAACATTTGCAGGAAAAAGGGGTGCATATCCTGGGCACCTGCGCCGACAGCATCGATGCTGCCGAAGACCGCGAACGGTTCGACCAGGTGCTGGAGCAGTGCGGCATCCCGCGTCCGGCCGGGCATACGGTCATGGATACCGAGCAGGCGCTGCGGGCGGCCAACGACCTTGGCTATCCGGTGCTGCTGCGGCCGTCGTATGTATTGGGCGGGCAGAATATGATTATCGCTTATTCGGACACCGACGTCACCGAATATATGGCGATCATCATGTCCCACAACATTGAAAACCCGGTCCTCATCGACAAATATATGATGGGCAAGGAGATCGAAGTCGACGCCATCTGCGACGGCGAGGATTTCCTGATCCCCGGTATCATGGAGCATATCGAACGCGCGGGCATCCATTCGGGCGACTCGATCTCGGTCTATCCGGCGCGGACGCTGTCCGAACGGATCAAGGAAACGCTGATCGATTACACCGGGAAGCTGGCGCGGGCACTCAAGGTGGTCGGTCTGGTCAACATCCAGTATGTCGTCTATAACAACGAAGTATATGTGATCGAGGTCAACCCCCGTTCCTCCCGCACAGTGCCGTATATCAGCAAGGTGACCGGCGTGCCGATGGTGGACATTGCGACCAGGATCATGCTCGGGCATAAGCTGTCCGAAATGGGCTATGGGTCCGGGCTGTATCCCGAAGCGGGATATGTGGCAGTCAAGGTGCCGGTGTTCAGCTTCGAAAAGCTGCATGATGTGGATACGGCGTTGGGACCTGAAATGAAGTCGACCGGCGAGGTGCTCGGGATCGCGAAGACCTTTGAGCAGGCGCTGTTCAAGGGGTTGACGGCTGCGGGCTACAAACTCAGCCACAAGCACAATGGCAAGGTCCTGATTACCGTGAAAAATTCCGACCAGCAGGAAATGGTGGAGATCGCGGACAAATTCGAAAAGCTGGGGTATACCCTCTATGCGACCCCGGGCTGTGCGGCGGTGCTCAACCGGCAGATGATCGCTACCAATGTGGTGCGCAAGATGGATCAGCCGTCCCCGAATGTGATGGATCTGGTGGAAAGCGGCGATTTGGATTACATCATTTCCACCTCCGCAAAAGGCAGGATGCCTGCGCGCCACTCGGTACAGATGCGCAGGAAAGCAGTTGAGCGTTCCATCCCCTGCCTGACCTCGCTGGATACCGCCAATGCGCTGGCAAACTGCCTGCAGATGAAAGAGTCAATGAAAGACATTCAACTGGTGGATATTGTAAAAATTTAATAGGGTACAAACGGGATGCTGCCTGCGATGCAGCCTTCCACCGTACCGTCTGACGCCCTCCGGCAGCCGTTTCGCTGCCGGAGGGCGTTTGAGCGTGTCGAAAAACCGACACGCTCACGAAGGGGAACCGGATCGCTGCGGCGCCGGCTTGCCCGCGCTTTGCTCCCTTATCCCCCTCGTGGATACCTCCTCTTACAAAACCGCTTATAGAGCGGTTTTGCGCTCTAATGAGATTTTGTCCGGCGCGTGTCCGGACAAAATCATCCGCGTTTTGAAAATTGGGGCTTGACAAGCGTTTTAACTGTATATATAATATAGATACAGTTAAAACGCAAAGAAGGTGGACGCGTGAACATCATTCTCTCCAACAATTCGCCCAGCCCGCTATATGAGCAGATCAAGAGCCAGATCAAAAATGGTATCCTTTCAGGGGAACTGCCGCAGGGGGAAGCGCTGCCGTCCATCCGGTATCTGGCGCGGGAACTGCGGGTGAGCGTCATCACTGCTAAACGGGCGTATGACGATCTGGAAGCGGAGGGCTTTTTGCAGACGACACCCGGGAAAGGGACATATGTATCGCTTGCCAACCGGGAACGGCTGCGGGAGGTCGCGCTCAGTCAGATCGAGGAAAAGCTGGCAGGGGCTGTGGATACGGCGAAATCCATCGGGATACCGGTGGAGGAATTCTGTGAGATCGTGCGGACGCTTTATGAGGAGGGATAAGCATGTATGCCATTGAGATAAAAGGGCTGCAAAAAACCTTTTCCAAAGGGGATTTTACATTGCAGCTGCCGTCTTTGCAGGTGGAAGAGGGATATATTACCGGTTTCATTGGGGAAAACGGGGCGGGAAAAACGACCACCATCAAGTTGATTTTGGATATGCTGTTCCCGGATACCGGAAGCGTGAAGGTGTTCGGGATGGACGCCCAGGATGAAAGCGCAAAGATCAAGCAGGAAATTGGGTATGTGGGAGGAACAAACGGATATTTGCAGGGGGCGAGCCTTTGGCAGATCTGCAAGATGACAGCGCCGTTTTATCCCAACTGGGATGCGCAGCGGTTTGACATGCTGATGGAAAAGTTCCGGCTGGACAGTTCCCTCAATAAACGCTACAAGGCGTTGTCAGACGGGCAGAAAAAGCAATTCGGGCTGGTGATGGCATTGTCGCACCATCCGCGGCTGCTGCTGCTCGACGAGCCGACAGCCAACCTCGACCCGCTGGTGCGGGAGGAAATATTGCAGCTGATTGCAGAAATGATGGAAGAAGAACGGATGACTGTCTTCTTTTCCACTCATATTACCTCCGATCTGGATAAGGTGGCGGATTATGTGATCTTGCTCGACCACGGGCGTATGATCTTTCAAAAGGAAAAGGAAGGGCTGGTTGCCGGATGCCGGGTGGTCAAAGGGCGAAACGAACTGTTGAGCGGGGAAGTGGCGGAGAAATTTGTATACCTGAACCGTTCGGAATTTGGTTTTACGGGGCTGACCGAAACGCCCGCACAGGTATATGACCTGCTGGGGGAGGAAGCGGTCTACGAACGGCCGAATATTGAGGAAATCTTTTTATATTACACCAAACGGGAACGGGAGGGGAAAACATGGCGACAATGAAAAGGCTGCTCAAACTGGAAATATGGAAACTGGCGCAGTACCGGACAAACCTGCTGGTTCTGCTGGGCCTGCTGATCTTCTGCTCGGTCACGGCGCGCAGCGCAGCTTTCGGGCTGGTGCTGACCGTATACATGCTGGTGTATACGCCGCTGGCATATGATGAGCAGAGCAAAGGGGAATATCTGCTTTGCGCGCTGCCGGTCAGCCGGAAACAGGTGGTGCAGGCCAAATATATCATGATTGCAGCCGAGCTGGCGGCCCTTTCGCTGTTGATGCTGGGGGCAAACCGCATATTTGTATGGGCTTTTTTTGACTGGAAGGATACGCAAAACCTGTTGGGCATGCAGCAGCTGGGGATGCTGCTGATGATGGGGGCGATTTTTGCCGGCGTTTTGCTGCCGCTGGTTTTGCGGTTCGGCGTTTTGCGGGCGCGCATTTGGGTAATCATCCTGTATGCTGTATCGGTTGCGGTCGCCAACGGTACGCTGGGCATATTTTCCCCGGCAGCCTGGACCGGTACGGATACGCCGCTGACCATAGGCTGGAAGTTCATCGGTGTAGCAGTTGTTTTACTTATTTCTTATCTGGCGGCGCTCACCGTCTACAACAGGCGGGAATTTACCGAGTGAGGCAGGGTAAGGGGAAAGGGGATTTCCCAAAGCAGCGAGGCCCGGAGTTCGGACGGCTGTAATAAAACTACCGTCGAGCTTTTGAGGGTTGTGCCAGGTTGCTGCGGAAAGCAATTGATGAGATGGAAAAACATTCCGTCTGCATTTGAATGATCGGTTGGACGCTTATGTGCGTGGGGATTTCGTGAGTATTACAAGCCATACACTTGATATTTTTTTAAAAATAGTCATGCAATCGCCTTCTTTTTCTGTATGAAAAAGAGGGCGATTACGCTTTATGGGGCAATAAAAGAAGTGGGGCAGAAGTTGAAGATGGAATGGGGAACTTTTCCGGTAGCGAGGGAATTGTCGGCTTTAAGGGGAAGATCACTGTGGGCAGATGTAAAAAGCAGGAAGGCATATACTTTCATTGTTCCAGCCCATATGGCCTTCCAAAATGGAATTGGCAGGAAATACAGGGATAAAGCTGCGCGCAGCAGGTTAAAAATGATGTCAGGACATCCTGCTTCATCTCTAAACACGGCTTTTATCGTTTATATGGGCGGGCCAGGCCAACTGTTTGCGCTTTTGTGCCATGGACTGGCACGAAACAGAAACCAACGCATATATATAAAATACAGTTTTTGCGCAAGAAGCCTATTAGAAGAATATCAAATCGGCAATGTGGATGAAAAGCCGTTTTGGACAAGGAGGAATGGTATGTTTTCCCTGTTTGTAGGATTATGCAATTTGCTTTATTTTGCGCTGCATATCACCGGGACGGGTTCTTTCCCGCGGCCGCTGACAGCCAAAGAGGAACGGGCCTGCTTGGAAGAGATCGCACAGGGGAGCGAGGAAGCCCGCACCCGGCTGATCGAACATAACCTGCGGCTGGTAGCGCATATCATAAAGAAATACTACAGCACCTTCAAAGATCAGGATGATCTGATTTCCATTGGTACGATTGGCCTGATCAAAGCGGTATCCACCTTCCGGCCGGAACGCTCGGTGCGGTTTGCGACCTATGCTTCCCGGTGCATTGAAAATGAAGTACTTATGTATTTCCGCAATAAAAAGAAAACGGCACAGGATGTCTATATCTCCGACCCGATCGATGTGGATAAGGACGGCAATAGCCTAACACTGATGGATATCATGGCAGAGGATGATAATATTATTGAATCCATCGATCTACATATGAAATCCGAACAGTTATATGCTTTTTTGGCGGAATCGTTGGATGACCGGGAGCGTAAGATTCTCACGATGCGCTATGGTTTGCGCGGCAGCCGTCCGCTTACACAACGCGAGGTCGCAAAGCAGCTGGATATTTCCCGCAGCTATGTATCGCGGATCGAGAAAAAAGCGATCGGCACATTGCGCAAGCGTTTTGAAAAGGAAGGCGCGCTTTAGACCGGATTAACAAACAGGGCATAATAGTGAAAATCCCGCCAGTGTTTCAGTATCTTTTGAGCCGGGGCGGATGCTTCCAATTGCTCGGATAGGGAAGCTTCCCATGCGCGTGAAGCAGGCCGGGGCCAGCGGCGGCATGGAGCGCGGTAAAGCGTTTTAAGAAAGAGCCCGAGGTGCAGCTGCTTTTGCGGATGTACCGGGAGATTTAAGAGAATGGTTGGAAGGAAATTTGTGTTTAATTGTTGATGCCGGCTGGATCATTCCAGCCGGCATCTTTTTTGCAGATATCGTTTCCATTTTAGGATGTTTTTTTATGGGTAAGATCCGATTGCGGGAAAGATTTTGCGGGATGACCGATGAAATCCTTCCCAATCATAAGGCAAGATAATTCCTGGGCTGTTTTTTCTTCAGGACCTGAAAGTTTGATACCATGTGGACGCCTGTCTGCAATCGAGATCTGTTTCACATGTGTTGGCGAAGCATTTATCCCAACTTGCGTCACGCATATTCCCAGATGGTTGGCTGAAAAGACAATAATTTCTGCGCGATTGGCTGCAATCCGCCTCTTGATATTTGGACAATTACTTCTGGGCGGCAATTTTGATATTGCCAACAGGCAAGGGTATTTGATGGAAAGTACCTCGTATCCATCGTCTGTTTCCCGGTGTACCTGGACATACTCACCTTGTAAAGCAATTTCTGTTACGCCGGTAGCCTGGGGTAGATGCAGAAATTCTGCCAGTTGGGGACCGACTTGGCCAGTATCCCCGTCCAATGTCTGTTTGCCACAAAAAATAAGATCAAACTTTCCCTCTAATGCCTGCAATTTATGAAAAGCACAGCTCAATACATAAGCGGTTGTCAGGGAATCGGATCCAGCGAATTCCGGACCGCTGATCAAATATGCCTGGTCAGCTCCCATCGCCAGGCAAGTCCGTAAAGCTTTTTGCGCACAGGCAGGTCCCATTGAGAGCACGGTAATCCTGCAATCCGGAATTTCTTTTTTTAACTGTATTGCCAGGTACAATGCAGACTCATCAAATGGATTGACAATAGAAACAGCATCTTCCCGCTGCAATGTATGGGTTTGAGCATCTATATGGATTTCAGAAAGGTCCGGCACTTGTTTGACACAGACCAATATATTCACCGGTTTTTCCTCCTAACAGCCGAAAAAGTCCTTTAGTCAAAAATGGGGTGTGTCTTTTTAAGGATGCTGTCGGTGACAGATGTGATGTCCCGGTATACTTCATCATTGATACGGGTATATAACGCATGGTTTTCCATATTGGGGAGGAAGCGATCACGGATATGCACCATTTTGGCAGCAGCTTGTTCAAAATCTGAGTAGATACCGGTTGCTACAGCAGCGCAAATAGCCGCCCCCAACCCTGCTGCACCGTTCATGACATTCCGTACCGCAGGAATCCCAAATACATCAGCAAAAATCTGCATAAACAAATCTCCATTGGATCCTCCGCCCGAAACAATAATCTGGTCGGGTTTAACAGAAACCTGGCTGCACATTGCCTCAAAATAATTGCGCATCGTCATTGCGATTCCCTCAAGGATGGAACGATACATAT
>CALXGW010000156.1 GCA_944387965.1 uncultured Anaerotruncus sp.
GATGAGCAGCGGCAGGCAGCCGGAAGTCGGGTTATACCCTTCCTCCTGGTAGAGCTTCATCATCTCCTGGTTCATTTTTTCCTTATTGTTTTTATATTTATTCTGGATCTCCTCCATACGCGGACGGAAGATCTGCATTTTGACCATGGATTTCTGCTGCTTGACCGACAGCGGCGCCAAAAGCAGCTTGGCGATCAGCGTAAACAGGATCAGGGCAACCCAATAAATCGGGACGATCTTGTAGCACAGCCACATGATCCACCCAAGGGGATAACCAAAAATGATATTGATAATTTGCATTTTTGTGTCCTCTCATTTCCTTTTTTCAAAAAAGTGGAACTCCTCCGGCACCGGGTCATACCCGCCCGGATGGAAGGGATGGCATTTGAGGATGCGTTTTGCCGCAAGCCACCCGCCGCGCAGTACGCCGAAACGCGCGATTGCACGGTACGCATAAACCGAACAGGTTGGATAGAACCGGCAGGTGGGCCGGGGTTTGAGAGGCGAGATCCATTTCTGATACAGGCGGATCAACCAAAGAAGTATTCGCCTCATGGTTTTGAAAACAGATGCGCGCGGGCTGCATCCAGCGCCTTCATTACATCGCCGGTGCGGCTGTAGACGGTTTTTGTCCTGGCGACCAGCACAAAATCCCAGCCGATGGGGAATTGCTGCTCCATCAGCCGGTAAGCTTCCTTCATCACCCTGCGCGCACGGTTGCGCTGGACTGCTTTTCCAATTTTCTTGCTTGCAGTCAGCCCGATCCTGTTGACGCCCTGGCGGTTCTTGACCGCATAAACCACCACCACCGGGGAGGTAAACACCTGCCCGCGGTAATAAGCCCTTTTAAATTCCTTATTCAGCGTAAGGCTCTTCGTATGGAGCATAGCCGCCTCCTTTTCAAAGCGCATCAGGACTGGCCGGGATCACCCAAAAAATTAAAAATAAAGACCACAACGCAAGCTGTGGCCAAATATTTTTTCTCAGTGGGTCAGGCGTTTACGCCCTTTCGCCCTTCTGCGGGCAAGCACTTTGCGCCCATTGCTGGTCGCCATACGTTTGCGGAAACCATGCTCTTTTTTTCTCTGGAGCTTTTTCGGCTGATAGGTCCTTAACATATTTCCCCCTCCTCTCGTCATAATCGGTCATCATCCTGGTTTCGCAGGATGGAAAAAAACAAAAAAGGCAATTACTGCACACCTTGCAGGATAGCATTATACCGCATTTTATGCGGGTTTGTCAAGCCCTTATCGCAAGCGGCAACGACCCGGCGCCAAAAGCCTCCCCATTCCGGTCCCAAAACTCTACCGAACTATACATATTATAATATATACCCTTTGTAGCATGTTGAATACTTGAAAGAGGGGCAAGTTTATGCTACAATGAGGAAGTTGAAAATCCGTCTGCTGTTTGTTGAAAAAATTGTTCTGAACAGCTGGCTGACTGATATTCCACCAGATATTCACCAAAGGAGCTGCATTTATGGAATCATTTGCCGAGTTATTCGAACTCGTGATGGAAAACTGCCGGAAAAAGATGGACGAGATGGTCTTTAACCTCTGGCTGAAGAATATCGTCCCGGTCGGGATGGATGAATCCACCGTCTATTTAAAGGTGGGATCGGAATTCCGCCTGAATTTTATCAAAAAGAAATACCTGCCGCTGCTCAAGGAATCCTTCCAGGAGGTCACCGGCTTCCCGGTCGAGGTGGATATCTCCCTCGACCCTGCCCTCGCCCCCTCCCATAAGCCGGACCCCGAACCGGAAAAGGAAGATCCCTGTCCAAACGGCGAATATGCCTATACCTTTGATACCTTTATTGTAGGCTCGTCGAACAAATTTGCCCATGCAGCTTCGCTGGCTGTGGCCGCCAACCCGGCCAACGCCTATAACCCGCTGTTCATCTATGGCGGGTCCGGCCTGGGCAAGACCCACCTGCTCCACGCCATCTGCGCCGAGATCAAAAAAAACCGGCCGAATTATAAGATCGTCTATGTCAAGGGGGATGAATTCGCCAACGGCATCATCACCGCGATCGCTGAAAAATCCACCCCCGCTTTCCGGGAAAAATACCGCCAGGCGGATATCCTGCTGGTGGACGATATCCAGTTCATCGGCGGCAAGGAAAGCACCCAGGAGGAATTCTTCCACACCTTCAATACCCTTTATGAATCGAACAAGCAGATCGTCCTGGCCTCCGACCGGCCGCCCAAGGAGATCAAAACCCTTGAAGACCGGCTGCGCAACCGGTTTGAATGGGGCCTGCTGGCCGATATCCAGGCGCCGGACTTTGAAACCCGTATCGCAATCATCCGCCGCAAAGCCCAGCTGCTTGATATCGATATCCCGGACGATGTGGCCGAATATATCGCCAACCGGCTCAAGACCAACATCCGCCAGCTGGAAGGCGCGGTGAAAAAGCTCAAGGCGTATAAGCTGCTGCAGGGTTCCAAGCCGAGCATCATCACCGCCCAAGGGGCCATCCGCGATATCCTCAACGATAACCAGCCGGTCCCGGTCACAGTCGAGCGGATCATTGCCGAAGTGGGGCGTACCTACGGCATCTCCCCGCAGGATATCCGCTCAAACAAACGCAGCGCCCAGATCTCCGCCGCCCGGCAGATCTCGATCTATATCGTGCGGGAGATCACCCAGATGTCGATGTCCACCATCGGCGAGGAATTCGGCGGCCGGGATCACAGCACGGTTGTTTACGCCGTGCAGCAGGTGGAAAAAAATATGGCGAACGATATCCGCTATAAGGAAACGGTTGAAGATATCATCAAAAATATCCGCGACAGCTGAAAAACGGCCAGTTTTCCACTTTCCACAATCCACATCCTTCCACTTTTGTCGATTATTTTTTAAATAATCAACGTTTTTCACAAACTTTTCCACAATTTTTGTACTTTTCACATTTGTTTTCTACCATTTTGTGGAATACTTGTCCCGATTTCTTCTTTTCCACTTTTTGCCCACCCGGGATTTTCTTCCCATTTTTTCCATAAACCCGCTCTGGACGGTATTCCCCGGGCTTTTCCACTTTTGCGGGCCCTCTACTACTACTACTAATTTTATTTTATTCTCTCTATCTGTTTATGGGCCGGCAGGCGCCGGGTGGAAAAAACAGGGCGGGAAACCCCATTTATTTTCCAACGATCATTATGATCTCTAAAGGGAGGTTCCTCTATGCATATCATCTGTGAAAAACAGCCCCTTTCCGAAGCGGTGGCCAACGTATCCCGGGCGGTATCCGGCAAAAATACCCTGGCTGCCCTGGAAGGGATCCTGCTGCAGGCAAAAAACGGCCGCCTTTCGCTGACCGGGTACGACCTGGAACTGGCCATCACCACCTCGATCGAAGCAAAAGTGCTGGATGAGGGGGAAATCGTGCTTTCCGCGCGCCTTTTCCTGGATATGATCCGCCGGATGCAGAGCGAAACGGTCAATATTTCCTCGGATGAAAAGATGCTGACCGTTATCAAAGGCGGCGCGACCGAGTATACCATCCTGGGCATCCCTGCGTCCGATTACCCGGAATTGCCGTCGGTCAGCCAGACCGTCCCGGTGCAGATGAGCCAGGGCGTGCTGAAAAATATGATCGGCCAGACGCTGTTTGCCGTCGCGACCACCGACGGCAAGCCGGTACATACCGGGTCGCTGTTTGAAATCAAGGACGGGCAGCTCAACGTCGTATCGGTGGACGGCTACCGGCTGGCGCTGCGGAAAGAAAAAATTGCCTTTGACGGGGAAATTACTTTTATCGTCCCTGCAAAATCCCTTTCGGAAGTGTCAAAACTCATTAAGGATGAGGACGAACAGATCAGCCTGGAGGTGGCCAGACGGCATATCATCTTCCAGGCAGGCGGTTACAGCGTGATCTCCCGGCTGTTGGAGGGGGAATTCCTGGATTATAAGGCGGCCATCCCGTCGGGCGGGAAAACCACCATCCAGATCGGCACACGGGAGCTGATCGCTGCTATTGAACGTTCCTCCCTGCTGATTTCCGATAATATCAAGAGCCCGCTGCGGCTGTATTTTGAAGAAAATATGATTCGGATCTCCTGTTCGACTGCGATCGGCAAATCTTATGATGAGATCCCCTGTTCCCAGAAGGGGGAGGACGTCGAGATCGGGTTCAACAGCCGGTATATGCTCGACGCGCTCAAGGCGTCGGAATGCGACCAGGTACAGCTGGTACTCAACGGGCCGCTTTCCCCGATCAAAGTCATGCCGACCGATGGGGACGCATTTACCTTCCTGGTGCTCCCGGTGCGGTTAAAGTCCGAACAGTGACCGGTACTGCAAAATAAAAAAAGCAAGGGGCTGTGAAACGGCGCAGCCCCTGTTTCCAGAGGGGGAAAGGTATGCAGAAGGTTCCGATTTCTACCGAATATATCAAGCTGGATGCGCTGCTCAAATTTTCCGGCATTGCGCAGACCGGCGGCCAGGCAAAAGAGATGATCGCCGCCGGGCAGGTGCGTGTCAACGGGGAAAGCTGCGCCATGCGGGGGAAAAAATTGCGTCCGGGGGATACCGTATCCGCAGCCGGGGCTGAAATCGAGGTCTGCAAAGGTGAGGGTTGAACGGCTTTGGTTGTCCGATTTCCGCAATATCAGCCGGATGGAATTGGAACTGGGCCCGGATACCAACATCATTTATGGGGAAAACGGCCAGGGCAAAACCAACCTGCTGGAAGCGGTCTGGCTGTTCACCGGGGCAAAAAGCTTCCGGGGGGCAAAGGAAAAACAGATGGTCCGCTTCGAAAAGGAAAAAGCATCCTGCCGGATGGATTTTTTTGCGGCTGGACGCAGCCAGGAAGCCTCCTTGGAGATATCGTCCAGGCGTACGGCTGCGCTCAACGGGGTGCCGCTGCGTACGGCTGCCGGGCTGGCAGGGAATTTCTGCGCGGTGATCTTCTCCCCTGCCCATCTTTCACTGATTAAAAACGGCCCGCAGGAACGGCGGCGGTTTATCGACATTTCGATCTGCCAGATGAAGCCGAAATATATCCATATCCTCAGCGAATATACCCGCATCCTGAACCAGCGCAATTGCCTGCTGAAGGAAGCGGGATATGGTGGGAATCTTCTGGATACGCTGGATATTTGGGACGCCAGGCTGGCGTCTTATGCGGCTGTCCTGATCAAGACGCGGGCGACCTTCCTTGAAAAGCTCAAACCGTCCGCGCAGGGGATTTACAGCGGCATTTCCCGGGAAAAGGAGCAGTTTGATTTTGCGTATGCCCCCTGCTTCCCGTGCGATTTGACAGGCGGCATCCCGGAAATCGAAGCGCAGATGATCTGCCAGCTCAAACAAGCCCGGCAGGAGGAACTGCGCACCAGGATGACCGGGTATGGCCCCCACCGGGACGATATCAAAATCCTGCTGGACGGGCAGGACGCCCGCGCGTATGCCTCGCAGGGGCAGCAGCGCAGCTGTGTGCTGGCCCTGAAGCTGGCGGAATGCGAAATCATCAAAGAAAATACCGGCGAATACCCGGTCGTGCTGTTGGATGATGTGATGAGCGAACTGGATATCTTCCGGCGGGAATACCTGCTGCACAGCCTGAGCGGCCGGCAGCTGCTGATCACCTGCTGCGACCATCGGGATTTCCGGTTTTTGGGCGGCTGCAAAGCGGTTTTGATCGCAAACGGGCAGATCGTCCAGGATGAAAAATGGTAAGGGGGATTTGGCTTGTATCTGCATTTGGGACAGGATACGGTCGTGCGTTCGAATGAAGTGATCGGGATTTTTGACCTGGAAAATACCTCGATTTCAAAAATCACAAGGGATTTCCTTGCCTGTTCGGAAAAAAACGGGCAGGTGGTCAATGTGTCGAGCGAACTTCCGAAATCGTTCGTCATCTGCCAGGGGCAGGGCGGGACAAAGGTGTATATCACCCAGATTTCTTCGGCGACCCTGAAGAAACGGGCAAATTTTATCGAAGGGATCGCAAATATCGACAGATAAGCATAGATTGTTGTTTTTTGGCGCGAGAGCCTTTTGGAAGGCTGGAAAGGAGTTTCTGAGTATGGCGGAAATACAGAATACCACCCCGCAGGAGTATGATTCCAACCAGATACAGGTGCTGGAAGGGTTGGAAGCGGTGCGCAAACGGCCCGGGATGTATATCGGGTCGACCGGCCCGCGAGGGCTGCACCACCTGGTATATGAAATCGTGGATAACTCGATCGACGAAGCGCTTGCCGGATATTGCGACAAGATCGTCGTCGAGGTATTGCCGGGGAATATCATCCGGGTGCGCGACGACGGGCGCGGCATCCCGGTGGGCATCCAGCCGCAGACCGGGCTGCCGGCGGTCACGGTGGTATTTACCGTGCTGCACGCGGGCGGCAAATTCGGCGGCGGCGGGTATAAGGTGTCCGGCGGCCTGCATGGGGTGGGCGCGTCGGTGGTGAACGCCCTGTCCGAATGGCTGGAAGTCGAGGTCTGCGACGGTAAACACCGGTATTACCAGCGGTTTGAACGCGGCAAGGAATGCGAGCCGCTCAAAATCATCGGCGATACCACCGAAACCGGTACCCAGGTGGCGTTCCAGGCCGACCCGGAGATTTTCCAGGAAACGACCGTGTATGACTTCGATACCCTGCTCACCCGGCTGCGGGAACAGGCGTTTTTGAATGCCGGGGTATATATCCGGCTGCGGGATTTGCGGGAAAAAGAGCCGGTGGATATCGAACTGCATTATGAGGGCGGTATCCGCAGCTTTGTCGAGCATATCCATCAGCGCAAAGGGCTGGAAACGCTGCATGACGATGTGATCTACCTGGCGGCAAAGGATGGGGATACCACCGCCGAGGTGGCGATGCAGTATAACGACAGTTATAACGAATTGATCCTCTCGTTTGCCAATAATATCCATACGACCGACGGCGGCACCCATGAAGCCGGTTTCAAAGCGGCGCTCACCCGGGTGATGAACGATTATGCGCGCCGGTATAACATCCTCAAAGAGAATGATAAAAACCTGGCGGGCGAGGATGTGCGCGAGGGGCTGACGGCGATTATATCGGTCAAACTGGTTGAGGCACAGTTTGAGGGGCAGACCAAAGCCAAACTCGGCAACAGCAATATCCGTGCATTGGTGGATGGGCTGGTCTATGAAAAGCTGATGACCTATTTTGAAGAAAACCCGGCGGTCGCGCGTTCGATCATGGACAAATGCCTGAGCGCTTCCCGTGCGCGGGAAGCGGCGCGCAAAGCCCGCGAGGTCGCGCGGCGCAAATCCGCGCTGGAAAGCGCTTCGCTGCCGGGAAAACTGGCCGACTGCTCCCAGAAAGGGGCGGAAGGGACCGAAATCTATATCGTCGAGGGGGATTCGGCCGGCGGCTCGGCAAAAATGGGACGTGATCGCAAATTCCAGGCGATCCTGCCGCTTTGGGGCAAGATGCTGAATGTTGAAAAGGCGCGGCTGGATAAGGTATACGGCAATGATAAACTGATGCCGGTCGTGACTGCGCTGGGCACCGGGATTGGCGATGAATTCGATATCAGCAAGCTGCGGTATGGGAAAATCATCATTATGGCGGATGCCGATGTCGACGGCAGCCATATCCGTACCTTGCTGCTGACCTTCTTTTTCCGGTTCATGCGCCCGCTGATCGAGGAAGGGCATGTGTGTATCGCCCAGCCGCCGCTGTTTAAGGTCAGCCGGGGCAAACAGGTGCGGTATGCTTTCTCGGATGAGGAACGCGACCAGTATATCCGGGAGCTTTGCCCGGATGGGAACGGTAAATGCGACGTCCAGCGGTATAAAGGTTTGGGTGAAATGGACCCGGAACAGCTTTGGGAAACCACTATGAACCCGGAAAACCGCACCATGCTGCGGGTGTCGATGGAGGACGCGGTCAAGGCGGACGAAATCTTTACCATCCTGATGGGGGATAAGGTTGGCCCGCGCAAGGAATTCATCGAACAGAATGCGAAATATGTGCAGAATCTGGATATTTGAGGGGGATATACGCCATGTGTGAAAAAGAGAACCTGGCTTCCGGCGAAGCCTTGCAGGAGGCCGGGCCTGCGGATGAAACAGTAGCCGGCAAAGCGGACGCCGCAGCTGCCGCACCGGAAACGTCCGGCCTGCCTGCCGGGACCGGCGGGGACGCAGGGACGCAGGCAGAAAATACGCAGCTGAAAGCAAAAAAGCAGCAGCCGGCGCCGGAGGAAACGAAATCCTATAAAAAGCTTTTCCGCCTGAAATACCATCTGCCGTTTGAGGATTATGTGCTGTTTCAGAAGATAATGACCGCCCCGCGGGTAAAAAAGGAAAAAAAGCGGACGATGATCTTTGGGGCGTTGGAAGCGCTGTTTGCGGTCGGTTTTTTGATTTCGCGGTTTGTGATGAACGGCCAGGCTTCCACAATGGATTATGTGATGGCCGGGATTTTGCTGCTGATGGGGCTTTATGGGATTTTGTATTATCAGTTTTTCCATGAAAAAATTGTCAGGAAGGTGCTGACCAAGCAGTACCACAAGGTCGATTATTTCAAAAATGAGATCACGATCGATTTTTACCCGAATAAATTTGTCGAGATCGTCAATGGGAAAGAGAATGAAACCTATTGGCATACCGTCCATCAGATCCAATATAATGACCGGCTGTATATCATTATATTTGGCGAACAGCAGAGATGCCTGCTGCTCCCCCGCACCCAGTTCGGGGCATATACCGCGCAGATGGATAAACTGATCGAACGGGTCTGCAAAGACTTTGAGAAGCCGAGGTACAAGGTATGAGCGAAGAAATCAAAGACATCGATGGGCAGATGGAACCGGAAACCGGCCTGGAAACCGAAGATGAGGCCGGGCTGGACTCTGCAGAGGGATCGGACGGGGATGCCGGGGCTGACCTGGTTGTGGTGGAATTCGAGAACAAAGAAGAGGACCTGTTCCAGGGGGCGCAGATTTCCGACATCAAAGGCGGGCTTTTGCGCCGGCGTATGTTCCAAAGCATCGCGGTGGTGCTGGTACTGTTTTTGTTTGTGCCGGAACTGTTCACCCTGGATGGGAATAACCCGCTCAACTGGGTGATGCTGGTGGTCGCAGTGGCGCTGCTGATCGCCATTTGGACCGTCCCGGATTATCAGAACCGGAAATTTGCCCGTTCCAAAGCGGAAAGGATCCCGCATGTGCGTCTGGAAGTGAGCAAGGACGGGATCGAAGTGTATGAAGGACAGGCGCATCATAAAATGGAATATGGCAAAGGTACGGCTGCATTTGAATATAAGAATGTGATCGCTTTCCATTATGGGAAAAACCGTGTGCTGACCATTCCGAAGGATCAGCTTTCGAAAGAAACGGTTGAAGAATTGCGCAGGATCCTGAAAAAAGGGCTGCAGGACCTGTTTGAAAAGGTGGAAACCCAAAAAAAATGACCGGAAACATGGGTTTCCCTGACAAGAGCGTAGGAGTTGATACAGCTTGATAAAAAATAAAGGCAGCGACAGCGAAAAAGACGCGCTGTTTGACCAGGAATTGATCGAACAGCGGATCCATACGATCGACATTGAAAGCGAAATGAAAAAATCCTTTTTGGATTATTCGATGTCGGTCATTGTCAGCCGCGCGCTCCCGGATGTACGCGACGGGCTGAAACCGGTACACAGGCGGATCCTTTATACCCTGCATGAAAACGGGCTGACCCCGGATAAGGCTTACCGCAAATGCGCGGATACGGTCGGTTCGGTGCTCGGACGGTACCATCCGCATGGGGACGCTTCGGTTTATGACGCAATGGTGCGCCTGGCGCAGGATTTTTCGATGCGGTACCCGTTGGTGGACGGGCACGGGAACTTCGGCTCGGTCGACGGCGACCCGCCGGCTGCTTACCGGTATACCGAAAGCCGGATGAGCAAGATTTCCCTTTCGATGCTGACCGATATCGACAAGGAAACGGTGGATTTCACCAGCAACTATGACGACCGCCTGAAAGAACCGGTGGTTTTGCCGGCGCGGTTCCCAAACCTGCTGGTCAACGGCTCGACCGGTATCGCAGTCGGTATGGCGACGAATATCCCGCCGCATAACCTGGGGGAAGTGGTGGATGCCGTCGATTATCTGATCGACCATCCCGAGGCGACCCTGGATGAGATCATGCAGTTTATCAAAGGCCCCGACTTCCCCACCGGCGGCGTAATTATGGGCCGGTCCGGGATCCGCGCCGCTTATGCGACCGGACGCGGGCGCATCATCCTGCGCGCACGGGCGGAAATCGAGGAGATGCCCAATAACCGGGAACGGATCGTTGTGACCGAAATCCCGTATATGGTGAATAAAGCGCGGCTGATCGAAAGCATTGCCGACCTGGTAAAAAATAAACGGATTGAACAGATCTCCGACCTGCGGGATGAGTCCGACCGGGACGGCTTGCGGATTGTGATCGAGCTCAAACGGGACGCCAATGCGCAGGTGGTGCTCAACCAGCTGTATTCCTACAGCCAGCTGCAGGATACCGTCGGGGTCATCATGCTGGCATTGTCCGGCGGCATCCCGAAGGTCATGCCGCTGCATGAAATGCTCCAGCATTATATCGACTTCCAGGGCGAAGTCGTCACCCGCCGGGTCCAGTTCGACCTGCGCAAAGCCAAAGAACGGGAACATATCCTGGAAGGGCTCAAGCTGGTCTGCGACAATACCGATGAAGTCATCTCGATCATCCGCCATTCCAAGGACCAGAACGATTCCAAAACAAACCTGATGGCCCGTTTTGGGATCACCGACCTGCAGGCAGCTGCCATCGTTGCCATGCGTCTGGGACAGCTTTCCGGTATGGAACGGATTAAAATTGAAGAAGAATTGGCTGCCATTCTGCAAAAAGTACAGGAATATGAAGCAATTCTGGCGGATTACAGCAAAATTATGGCGATCGTTAAGAAGGAACTGCTGGAAATCAAGGCAAAATATGCCGATGAGCGCCGTACGGAAATTGCAGCCGTTTCGGGCGAAGTGGATATCGAAGACCTTATCCCGGAAGAGGATTGCGTCATTACCCTCACCCATTTCGGCTACCTCAAACGCCAGCTGATGGACGCTTACCGTACCCAGCGGCGGGGCGGGCGCGGGGTTTCCGGGCTCACCCGGCGGGATGAAGATTTTGTGGAAGAGCTGTTTATCTGTTCGACCCATGATTATATCATGTTCTTTACCAGCAAAGGGCGCTGCTTCCGGCTGAAAGGGTATGAGATCGGCGAAGGTTCGCGTACCTCGCGCGGGACGAATATCGTCAACCTGCTGCAAATCGATGCGGATGAAAAGGTCACCTCGATGATTAAAGTCAGCGATTATGAAGAAGAAAACCAGTACCTTGTCATGGTGACCCGCAAAGGCATCATCAAGCGCACCGCCCTGTCCCAGTACCGGAATGTGCGCAAAGGCGGCCTGATTGCAATTGACCTGGACGAAGGGGACGAATTGGCCTGGGTGCGCCAGACGGATGGGACGAATGAATTGATCGTCGCGACCAAAGGCGGTATGGCCATCCGGTTCAATGAACAGGATGCACGGCCGCTCTCCCGTACAGCGCGCGGCGTAAAAGCGATTACCCTGGAAGATGGCGACGAAGTGGTCGGCATGGCGCGGGTACGCGAAGGCGCCACCTTCCTGACGGTATCCGAAAGCGGACTGGGACGCCGTACCGAACTCGACCAGTACCGGCTGCAAAGCCGGGGCGGCAAAGGCATCCGCAACTATTATGTGGATAAAAACGGGCTGGTTGCCGGGGTCAAGATGGTCGACGATGACGACGATGTCATTTTGATCACCGACGACGGCGTTATCATTCGGATCCCGGTGCAGGAGATTGCTGTCCAGTCGCGGTATGGCGGCGGGGTCCGGGCAATGCGCGTGGCGGAGGAGAGCCGTGTGGTGACTTTGGCGCGCGCCCCGCGGGAATCCACCGATAAGGACGATGAGGATGCCGGCCTGGATGAGATGGAGGAAATGTCCGAGCCGCAGCAGGAAGAAAATCCCGAAGAAAACGAATGATGCAAAAAAGCCTCCCTTGTGTAAAGGGAGGTGGCGCGGCGGCAGTCCCCCATTCCCTGCCTCCCTTGTGTAAAGGGAGGTGGCGCGGCGGCAGCCGCGACGGAGGGATTGACATGCAGCCGCAGGGCTGACCGGGCTTTCGCACAATCCCCCACCGCCTTCGGCGGAGCCCCCTTTACACAAGGGGGCCAAAAGGGCACGCAGTGAAAAAAGCCTCCCTTGTGTAAAGGGAGGTGGCGCGGCGGAGCCGCGACGGAGGGATTGCGGTCCATCCCCCCAGCCAGCTCCGCTGACAGCCTGTTCATCCCCCCAGTCGGCCTATGGCCGACAGCCCCCCTTTGGAAGGGGGGCCAAAAGGACGCGCAGCGAAAAAAGCCTCCCTTGTGCAAAGGGAGGTGGCGCGGCGGCAGCCGCGACGGAGGGATTGCGGTTCATCCCCCCAGCCAGCTCC
>CALXGW010000157.1 GCA_944387965.1 uncultured Anaerotruncus sp.
TGCCCAAGCATCGCACATTCTTCCTCGGCAGTCGGGTAGCCGAGGGACAGGCGCATCAAAAACCGGTCCATCTGTGCGGCGGGCAGCCGGAAGGTGCTTTCGGATTCCACCGGGTTCTGGGTGGCCATGACCAAAAATGGGGAAGGCAGCGGGCGGGTGACGCCGTCGATGGTGACCTGGCGTTCCTCCATCGCTTCCAGCAGCGCCGACTGGGTGCGCGGGATGGCGCGGTTGATCTCGTCGGCCAACATCAGGTTGGTCATGACCGGCCCGTCCATCATTTTAAAGGTACCGCTTTTCTGGTCATAGATGTTCATGCCCACGATATCCGAAGGCAGCAGGTCGGGGGTGAACTGCACCCGGCGGAAGTCGCAGCCGAGCGCAATGGAAAGGGTCTTAATCAGGGTGGTTTTGCCGACGCCGGGCAGGTCGTCGAGCAGCACATGCCCCTGGGAAAGGACGGCAATCACCATCTGCTCGATCTGCGTGCGTTTGCCCACGATGATTTTTTCGGTTTCCTGAATGATTTCCCCTGCACGGGAGGCGATTTGATTTGTCAAGCCAGTAATACCCCTTTCATTTGTGTTTGATATAGGTTCCCAGTGCATGTTGGGACGATTTGCCAAACAAAGGGGCCGCTGCCTGCGGCACTTCTGGCAGCCACGCGCTGTCCCTGATATGCCGGGGGATTTACAGATCGTCGTCTAAAACCTGGATGCCGGCCCCCAATAGATGCGGGCCCACATAGGCGCCAAGGGTGGAATCGATTACGCTTTCAAAATGGAACCGGTAACCCGGCAGGGCGCGCCGCAGCTTATCGCGGATCTTTTTCCCGTCCTCGGGCGCGTCGCCGTGCGCGGTCATGATGTTGTACCGCTTTCCTGCGCCACAGGCCGCGCAGGCCAGTTCCACCAGCTTGTCCATTGCCTGGGCCCGCCCGCGCACTTTGGCGGTATTGATGAGCTGGCCGTCCTCTGCAAAGGTGATGATCGGTTTGATTTGCAGCAAGGTCCCGGTGACGGCTGTGATTTTCCCGATCCGCCCGCCTTTATGCAGGTATTCCAGGGTATCCACGCTGAAAAACACCTTCGTGTTTGCGATCAGGCGCGGCACCCGCCGGCACAGTTCCTCCCAAGGACAGCCCTGCGCGATATATTCTGCTGTCTGCAATACGATTGCCCCGGTCCCAAGGCTGCCGCTCAGGGTATCGAACGCGGCGGAAACGATGCCGGGATAGTTCTGCGCGAGCAGCTTGACCATCTGGTAGGTGCCCGAAAGCCCGCTGGAAAAATGGATGACCAGCAGCTTTTCATAACCCTCCCAAACGATCCGCTGTAAAATTTCCAGCACATCGTCCCCGTGCGGCAGGGAGGTGTGGGGAATCTCGTGCGGGAAACGGGCATAGACCTGCTTTGCGGAAATGGTCACCCCGTCGGCATAGGAGCCTTCCGGGTATATGATCTGTAAAGGCACAACGAAAATTGGATATTTCTGCAAAAATTCCGGCGGGATATCCGCACAGGAATCGGTAAGGATAGCGATTTTTTCGGTTGACAAAATGGAATTCCTCTCCTTTTATTCCCAGGCGGCCGTGAAAGGCAGGCAGGAAAAACAGCCGTATCGAATGGCAATATTTTTACCAAAATAACAGGTCCGGAATCATTTGAACCGACCCTGGGGAATATGTCTGTTGGATAAACCGTCCTGCGGTTGATTCAATAAAAACCATTATAGCATGAATATGGTTTTTTGTGACATAAAATTTTGAAACTTACGAGATATTTTTTACAAGTATACGGAAAAGAAAACAGAAGATACTAAAGGATGCATAGGAGGTGCAGCAAATTGAGAACAGATCAAAAAAAGGTGGTGCTGATCGGCGCGGGGCTGGTGGGCATGAGCTTCGCGTATGCCCTGCTCAACCAGAACGCCTGCGACCAGCTGGTGCTGATCGACCTGGATAAAAACCGCGCGGAAGGGGAAGCGATGGACCTCAACCACGGGCTGGCATTTGCCGGTTCGCATATGAAGATTTGCGCCGGGGATTATCCCGACTGTGCGGATGCTGACATCGTGGCCATCTGCGCAGGCGTAGCACAGAAACCGGGGGAAAGCCGGATCGAACTGCTGGACAGGAATGCGCAGGTATTCCGTTCGATCGTCGGGCCGGTCGTAAAATCCGGGTTTTCCGGGATTTTCCTGGTAGCGACCAACCCGGTGGACATCATGACCCATGTGACGAAAGACCTTTCCAAATTCCCTGCCAGCCGGGTGATCGGCACGGGCACGACGCTTGATACCGCCCGCCTGCGCTACCTGCTGGGGGAATATTTTCGGATCGACCCGCGCAATATCCATGCATATGTGATGGGGGAACATGGGGACAGCGAATTTGTGCCCTGGTCGCAGGCGATGGTCGGGACAAAGCCGGTGGAAGAACTGTGCCGGGAATACCCGGACCTGTATGACCTCAAGCGGCTGCCGGAAATCGGCGAAGAGGTGCGCAACGCTGCCCAAAAGATCATCGCTGCCAAAAAGTCGACCTATTATGGGATCGGTATGGCGATGGTGCGCATCGTCCGGGCTATTTTCGGGGATGAACACAGTATCCTGACGGTATCCGCCCTGCTGGAAGGAAAATATGGGCAGCAGGGCGTTTATGCGGGCGTCCCGTGTACACTGAGCCGTGAAGGGGTCGAACGGGTGATCTCGCTGCGCCTGCTGGAAGAAGAACAGCGCAAGATGCAGCATTCCTGCGACCTGCTGCGTGATGTTTACCAACAGCTGAAGATCTGACCGGCAGGGTCGGATCAAAAACCCCCCGCCGGGGCAGCCTGTACGGCTGCCGCACAGCGGGGGGCATCCTTTTGATAAGCCGGGCGGTCACATCTGCGCTGCCAGGCGCAGGGCCAGATGGGCGCAGCGCCTGGCAGCCTGGGCTGCAAAGGCGTTATAATCCAGTTCGCTGTCTGCAATCCCGTCCGAAACGCAGCGCAGCACCACAAACGGGATATCGGCCAAAAAGCATGAGTGCCCCACCGCGGCCCCTTCCATTTCCAATGCAATGCCGCCGGTGCGCGCAGCAATGGCGGATTTTATCTGCGCGTCCAAAATGAAGGCATCCCCGGTGACGATGCGCCCGTGTACGCAGGGGACCCCTTCCTCCCGGCAGATACTGTCCGCCAGCCCATTGAACTGCGGGTCGGCATGGAAGCGCGAGCAATGGGGGAAATCATCCCGGATATGGCTTTCTTCCAGGTCGTGGTAAAGCAGCTCGTCCGCCAGGACGATGTCCATCCGGTGCAGCCCCGCGTCCAGCGCACCGCAAACGCCGCTGTTGATGATCGCCTGGGCATGGTACTGCCAGATCATCATCTGGGCGCATACAGCGGCGTTGACCTTGCCGATCCCGCTGACGGCAGCAATGATGGTTTTGTCACCGGATTGCCCCACATATGCGGTAAACCGGCCCATCGGTTCCGGATGGCCGCCGGCCAGCGACTCCCGGATGAGGGCAAATTCCTTTTCCATCGCGCAAATGATCCCAATGGTCTGATACAAGATATCCCATCCTCCCTGTTATGCTTTCAAAAGACGGATTGTTGCATGCTGATCCTTATTGTATCGGATTGGTTTTGCTTTTGCAAGCAGGCGGTATGGTAATAAAGGGAGGAAAATGTTAATATAACTGGGATGGAGGAAAGGGGGACGGGCATTGGGAAAACAAAAGGCGCAGGGATTTTTTTACGGGACAATCATCCTGACGGCCGGGACGGCGGCGGTCAAACTGATCGGCGTGCTGTTCAAAATACCGCTGACCAACCTGCTGGGCGGGGTCGGCATGGGGTATTTCAATGTGGCTTATGATCTGTATTACCCGCTGTATGCGCTGTTTGTAGCGGGGGCGCCGGTGGCGGTTTCCAAGCTGGTGAGCGAAAGCGTGGCAAGGCGCAGGATGCGGGATGCAAAGATGCTTTTAAGGTCGGCGCTGGAACTGTTTGCCGTGATCGGGGCAGTCGGGAGCGGCTGTATGTTCTGGGGAGCGCAATGGTTCGCACAGGCAGTCAAAAACCCGCAGGCGGCGTATGCGGTGAAAATGCTTGCGCCGGCGATTTTTTTCGGCTGTGTGATGTCGGCGCTGCGCGGGTATTGGCAGGGGATGCAGGATATGCGTCCGACTGCGGTGTCCCAGGTGGTGGAAGCGGCGGCAAAACTGGTATTGGGGCTGGCGTTTTCGTATGGCGCTTTATATTGGGGGATGCAGCAGTACCAGGCGACCGGGATGGTGTTCGGGAATCCATGCGCAAACAACACGCAGGCGCAGATGGCGGTGTTGCCGTATGCGGCGGCAGGGGCGGTTTTGGGGGTGTCCTGTTCGATGGCGTGCGGGACGGCATATATGCTGTTTTTCCATCGGTCGGCAAAGGGCGGGATATCTGAAGCGGCCTGGCGCAGGTCGCCGCCGGCTGAAAAGGGCGTTGTACTAAAAAAACGGCTGCTCAGGATGGCGGCGCCGGTCTGCCTGGCTGCGATGGTCACCAACTTTACTTCACTGATCGACCTGGTTACAGTGATGGACCGGCTCGCATCCGCTGTCGGGAAGGATGGCGGTTTGATCGAACAGCTTTACCAGGGCGCGATCCCCGCGGGGGTGGGGCGGCAGCTGCTGCCGGCTTACCTGTATGGCTGCTATTCGGGGCTTGCAGTGCCGGTATATAATCTGGTGCCGTCGCTGGTGTCCGCGATCGGCGTCAGTTTGCTGCCGGCGGTTGCGGCGGCCTGGGCGGTCGGGGACAAACATGCGCTGGAACGGGATGTCAGCGCGTCTTTGCGGCTGGCGTCGGTGATCGCGATGCCGGCGGGGCTGGGAATCTGCGCATTGGCAGGGCCGATCCTGGAGCTGCTTTATTTTTCCCGCGGGATGGAGGTCGCCGTCATCTGGCCGGCGCTGCGCTTCATGGGGGTCAGCGCGGTGTTTGTGGCGCTGACGCTGCCGATGCAGGCAATTTTGCAGGCGGTCGGCAGGCCAGGGCTGCCGGTCAAGCTGATGGCGGCAGGCGGTGTGATGAAGCTGGGGTGCAACTATATATTGGTGGCAGTCCCGGCGCTCAATATCCGGGCGGCGCCGATAGGGACGCTGGTATGTTACGCATTCGTGCTGCTGATGGAGCTGGCGGCGCTGGTGCGGGAAACGGGGGTAAAGATCCAGGTGTGGCAGGTATTCGGCAAGCCGCTTTTTGCAGCGGTATGCTGTGCGCTGGCAGCCTATACCGGGCAGGGATGGCTGGCCGCTGCAGGGCTGCCGCAAGCGGCTGCGACCCTTGCAGGGATCGCGATCGGCGGGATGATTTACCTGGTTTTGGTATTATTTACCAAAACCCTGTTAAAAAGTGATTTTTCTATGGTCCCAGGGGCAGAAAAGTTTGTAAATCTACTTGAAAAGTACCGTGTTTTAGGGTAAAATACTTATCAGCCGTCCAGTTATGAGCAAAATGGATAAAAGGGGAGGGTTGGGGATTGGCGGTGGATTTCGAGAAAAAAGAATCGTACCGGATTTCCGACCTGATCCGGATCATGGAACTGCTGCGCAGCGAAGGGGGATGCCCTTGGGATCGTGAGCAGGATCACCATTCCATCCGGATGAATTTCCTCGAAGAAACCTATGAGGTGATGGACGCGATCGACCGGGAGAATCCGGAGATGCTTCGGGAGGAACTCGGGGACGTCTTGCTGCAGGTAGTGTTCCATTGCAGGATGGAGCAGGAAGCCGGGCGTTTTGATTTTGACGACGTCTGTGATGAGATCTGCAAAAAGCTGATCGTCCGTCATCCGCATATCTTTGGCGGTATTACCGTAAGCGGTACAGGGGAAGTGCTGTCCAACTGGGACAAGATCAAGGCGGAAACCAAAGGGCAAAAGACCATTACAGAAAGGCTGCGCAGCGTACCGGCAGTTTTCCCGGCGCTGATGCGCAGCCAGAAGGTCCAGCACCGCGCAGCGAAGGCCGGGTTTGATTACCCGGATGGCGAGTGGGCCATGCGCGGACTGGAAAGCGAACTCCGGGAGCTTCAGGAGGCGATCGCGCAGGGGGATCAGGCGCAGATCGATGAAGAACTGGGGGATCTGCTGTTTTCTGCGGTCAATGTGGCGCGGTTTGTGCATACCGACCCGGAGGATGCCCTGGCAAAGTCGTGCGAAAAATTTATCCGCCGGTTTGAAAAGGTGGAAGAGTTGGCAAGCCGGCAGGGGATTGATATGCAGGCGGCGCCGATCGCGGTTTTGGACCAGCTTTGGGATGAAGCAAAAAAGGAGCCATGACGCTGTAGATGGCTTACGGAAGGGTTTCAGGAGATATTATCCACGGCTGGCTCGCGGGTGGATAGGAAAAGATTATTAAATTGATGGAGGTCATTCAAATGACAAAAGCAGAATTGATCAATGCGGTAGCGGAGAAAACAGGTCTTTCGAAGAAAGACAGCGAAAAAGCGGTCGGCGCGGTCGTGGATTCCATCACCGAGGCTCTGGTCAATGGGGAAAGGGTCGCGCTGGTAGGGTTCGGTACGTTTGAGGCCAGAGAGCGCAGCGCAAGAAAAGGCGTCAACCCGATCACCAAAGAGGAAATCACCATTGCAGCTGCTGTTGTCCCGTCCTTTAAGGCCGGCAAGGCGCTCAAAGACGCTGTCGCTAAAAAATAAACCTGTCTGGATAAGCCTGCCGCACCAATCCTTTGGCGGCGGGCTTTTTTCATCCCTGCCTGCAAAAAGCGCCGGCAGGGATGGGGGAGGCTTTTGGTAAGGAGATCTGTTTTATGCGGTTGGATAAATATTTAAAGGTGTCGCGGCTCATCAAGCGGCGCACGGTGGCAAATGAGGCATGCGACGCCGGGCGTGTGCTGGTCAACGGGAAGGTCGCGCGGGCTTCTTATGATGTGCGCGAGGGGGACGTTATCGAGATCAACCTGGGACAAAAACCGTTGAAGGTAAAGGTGGTCCAGGTGAATGAATACGCCAAAAAAGAGGATGCGGCGCAGGCATATGAAGTCATCGGCTAAAAAGATAGGCCAATCAAAACAGGGTGAAAGATACGCATACCTTTCACCCTGTTTTTGGGTCCAAAGCCCTGAAAAGCGGGAGAACCCGGAGGGAAGACGCTGTTAAGGAGGGCTGGCGGCTGCGTTATCGCAGCATAACCCGATAAAAGCTTTTGCCGATGCAGTCAGGAATTTTTCCCGGTGATAGACGATATGGAATTTGCGGTGGAAAGAAAGCCCTTTGACCTGCACGCCAACCACCAGCCCGCGCCGGATTGGTTCAGCTACCATGCGGGATGGAAGCACCGAGATGCCAAGCCCATGGATGACTGCGTTGACCAGCGCGCTGGTGCTGACCGCCTCCCAGATGGGGCATACTGAAAACCCGGCTTCCTCGATCGCGTGTTCAAAGGTTTCGCGGGTGCCGCTGCCGCGTTCGCGCAGCAGGAAATTTTGCTGCCGGAAGGTATCGATGGAAATTTCCTGGCCGGGCTGGAAAGGACCATCTGCCGGGGCGATGACGCTGAGGGAATCCTCCATATACGCCCGGGATACAAAATCCGGCATATGCGAAACCCCTTCAATCAGCGCCAGATCCAGTTCATTTTTCAAAATCTGCTGTTCCAGCTGGTCGGAGGGCGCGATGACCGCATGGATCTGTGTGCCGGGATACTGCTGGTAGAAGGCTTTTACATAATGCGGCAGGAACTGGGATCCGATCGTGATGCTCGCGCCGACCCGCAGGACGCCGAATGAGTCCCAATTTTTCATCCGGCGTTCCATATCATCAAACAGCGAAAGGATATGCGTGGCATATTCCAGGAAATTTTTTCCGGCTTCGGTCGGCTTCAGCCGTCTGCCGATCCGGTCGAAAAGCACGACGCCGTAGTATTCTTCCAGTTCCCGGACCGCCAGGCTGACTGCCGGCTGCGCCATATGCAGCTGCTGCGCCGCTTTGGTCATGTTGCAGCGGTTTTGACAGATGGCTGAAAAAATTTTCAGGTGGCGGATGGTCATTGGCACCGCTCCTTATATGATTTTTTATATGGAAACAATATAATTATATTATTTCAATTATAAATTGACAAGTGCTATACTGGGAGCGATAGGTAAAAAGGAGGAGAAAATTTGGAACGGGAAAAAGGGATATACAGAAAACTGTTTTTGTCGACCTTCCAGTTGAGCGCCTGTACGTTCGGCGGCGGTTTTGTGATCGTGCCGCTCATGCGCAAAAAATTTGTTGAGGAGCTGGGCTGGATCGGGGAACAGGAAATGATGGATCTGACGGCGATCGCCCAGTCATCCCCAGGCGCGATCGCTGTGAACGCAGCGATCCTGGTGGGATACCATACCGCAGGCATATCCGGCGCGCTGGTGACGGTGCTGGGGACGGTGCTGCCGCCGTTTTTGATTATCTCGGTGATCTCGCTGTTTTACGCGGCTTTCCGGGACAATGCGGTGATCAATATGGCGATGACCGGCATGCTGGCGGGGGTGGCTGCGGTCATCTGTGATGTGGTGGTCACGCTGGGGGCGGGGATCTGCAGGCAGAAGCGGGTCCTGCATATCCTGGTGCTGGCAGCATCTTTTGTAGCGGTACGGTTTTTTGATGCGAATATCATCCTGGTGATCCTGGTTTGCGGCGTGATCGGGGCGGCGGACGTGCTTTGCCGGAGAAGGCGCAGGAAAGCGGAGGGGTAAAAATGATCTATCTGGAACTGTTATGGAGTTTTTTTCAAATCGGTTTGTTCAGCATCGGCGGCGGGTATGCAGCGATGCCGCTGATACAGCATCAGGTGGTGGATATCCATCCCTGGCTGACTATGACCCAGTTTGCGGACATCATGACCATCGCGGAAATGACCCCGGGGCCGATCGCGATCAATTCAGCGACCTTTGTAGGCATCCAGGTGGCAGGGATCGGGGGCGCACTGGTCGCCACCGCCGGGTGTATCCTGCCGTCCTGTGTGATCGTTATGACGCTGGCATATGTATATTACCGGTTCCGCGGGCTGACGATGGTGCAGGGCATCCTTGCAGGGCTGCGCCCGGCGGTAGTGGCAATGATCGCATCGGCGGGGATATCGCTGATGATCCTGTCCTTTTTCGGCCAGCGGGAGCTGCCGGCGGATCTGAGCGGTATCCGCTGGGCTTCGGTGGCAATCTTTGGGCTGGGGTTTGCGGTGCTGCGGAAATGGAAGGTGAACCCGATCTGTGTGATGGCCGGGTCGGGCGTTTTGGGCGTGCTGCTCTATTCGCTGGGAGGGGGCCTGTGAAAAAACAGGGAAGTTGGCTTGTGGTGAAAATGCTTTCACAGGGAAGGGGAGGCATTTTCACCACAAATTTTGTTTTACTTTGACGGCAGTTTGAAGTATAATAAAAAAGGATACCAAAAGCATACAGCCCTTTTATCTGCAAGGAAGGATATGGGCCGCGCTGCGACAGAGAAGTTTTCAAAGCCCGGCGCGCCCCGCTTTCAAAAAGGGGGATGTTTTATGGAGCAATATAAGCACTCCTTCAAATTGGAGCGCCGGATCGCGTCTTTGGCGGTGCAAAATACCGGGCGGCAGCAATGTTCCCCTGGTTATTGCTGGGGGCCGGGCGTGCGCGACCATTACCTGATCCATCATGTCCTGCGAGGGCACGGGAACCTGGTGATCGGGGACAAGCATTTTACGCTCGGGCCGGGGGATACCTTCCTGACTTATCCGGATATCTCCATCCTCTATTATGCCGATCAGGAGGACCCGTGGGAATATGTCTGGGTGGGGTTCCAGGGGGTGGAAGCCGAAGGGCTGGTCGAACAGACGGATTTTACCCCGGATAACCCGGTGCTGTACGGGTATTGCAGCGCAGAGATCGCAGGGCTGCTGACCGATCTGTATCAGGATTACGGGACCGCCGCCTGGTGCCGCCCAGCGATCACAGGGCGGTTATATTTGCTGCTGTCTTTTTTGATGCGCCATTCGCAGCGGATCTGGAAATCCACCGTTTCCGGCCGGGATTGCGCAAATACGGCGGCGACCTATGTGATGAGCCATTATGAGCAGCCGATCACAGTGGAGGATTTGGCGGATTTTGTTTCGGTCAGCCCGAGCAGCCTGTACCGGAGCTTCAAGGCCCGGTTCAATGTTTCGCCAAAACACTTTATCATTGAATACCGCATCGAGCGGGCCTGTGTGCTGCTGGATAAGGGCGGGCTTTCGGTGCGGGAAGTTTCCAATTCGGTCGGGTTTGACGACCCGTTCCATTTCTCGCGCGCTTTCAAAGAGATCAAAGGGGTTTCCCCCAAGACGTACATGGAACGCCGACGGAAAGAAAAAGAAGGTTTGTGACAGAATTCGACATGGGCAGCCGGTACCTGCAAAGGGCCGGCTGCTTTTGGCTTGATAGAGGGTTTCCGGGTATTGAAAAGGCTGAATCGGCGCGGTTTGGCTGATATTTTTTTGCATGGTTTGCGAACCCCCTTTTGAAAAGATCATTTTGTCTAAAAACATGTATGATTTTTTGGAATTTCGCATAAAAGTATTTTTTAGTATAAAAAACTTTCGTAAAAATTACATAGATATGACCGAAATATCCATGTTCACTATGTGAGGAATCGGTTATAATGTAATCACAGTTACAGACGCGGAAACCTTTACCGCAGTAACTGACATAAGCTTGTATGATTGGTCAAAGAAAAAGGAGGACTCATTTTTATGAGAAAGATTCTTGCTCTTACCTTAGCACTTGCAATGTCAATTTCCCTGGTAGCCTGCGGCGGGACAGATGCTTCCAGCAGCCAAGCGGCCAGCAGTGAAGCGGCCAGCAGCCAAGCGGCCGGCAGTGAAGCGGCCGGCAGTGAAGCGGCCGGCAGTGAAGCGGCCGGCAGCGAAGCGGACGCTGCCGCGACTTCGGACCTGCGCGTGGATGTATTCTATTACAACTTCGCGGATATCTACATCTCCACCGTCCGCGCTTCGATGGATGAACAGCTCAAAGCCATGGGCATCGAGCCGAACAACTGGGATGCTGCCGGCAGCCAGCCCACTCAGAGCGACCAGGTCAACACTGCGATCACCGCTGGTTCCGACCTGCTGATCGTCAACATCGTGGAAACCTCCACCTCCGACCCGGCGAAGGATATCGTGGAAGCGGCCCGCAGCGCCAATATCCCGGTCATCTTCTTCAACCGTGAAGTCGCGGACAACGATGTGATCAACAGCTATGAAAAATGCGCATTCGTCGGCACCAATGCTCCGGACGCCGGCCATATGCAGGGCGAAATGATCGGTAACTACCTGCTCGAAAACTATGACGCGGTAGACCTCAACGGCGACGGCACCATCTCCTATGTCATGTTCAAAGGCCAGGAAGGCAACGCGGAAGCGGAAGCCCGTACCCAGTATGCGGTGGAAGATGCAGATGCCATCCTGACCGGCGCCGGCAAACCGGCCCTGGCTTACTATGATCCGAATGCAGCGACCAAATACCTGGTAGACACCGCCGGCAACTGGTCCGCCCAGGCTGCCAACGACTACATGGTATCCCTGCTGGGCTCCTACAATGAGGACAGCGGCAACATGATCGAGCTCATCATCTGCAACAACGACGGTATGGCGGAAGGCGCGATCGCCGCACTGCAGAATGTTGGCTATAACAACGGCGAAGGCACTACCATCATCCCGGTCTTCGGCGTAGACGCGACCGATTCCGCAAAAGCGCTGATCAAAGCGGGCAACATGACCGGTTCCATCAAACAGGATGCTGTCGGTATGGCTTCCACCATCCTCACCCTGGTCCAGAATGTCCAGAGCGGTGCGGAACTGATGGCGAACACCGATCAGTATACGGTCGATTCCGATGTAGCGAAAATCCGTGTACCTTACGCAATGTATGACGCTTCCTCTGCGGACTAAGGCGCGGCTGGACATCTGAATTGCCCCAATATAGAAAGACCAATGAGAGAACGGGGCTGCAAAAAACGGCAGCCCCGTTCTCCTGTGAAGCCCCCCGCTTGAGCCGCGGGCCCCTCGTTGGGGCCGCGCCCGAAGCAGAGGCTTCACCGAAACTGGAGGAGGAAGACTATGGAGCAACAGGCACTGCTTGAGATGCGAGGCATCTCCAAGGAATTCCCTGGCGTAAAAGCCCTGGATAATGTCAGCCTTACTGTCCGTGCAGGTACGGTCCATGCCCTGATGGGGGAAAATGGTGCAGGCAAATCTACTTTGATGAAGTGCCTGTTCGGGATCTACCGCAAGGATGCGGGCACCATCATGCTGGATGGTAAGGAAGTCAGTTTCCGCAGTTCCAAGGAAGCGCTGGAAAACGGCGTGGCGATGGTGCATCAGGAACTGAACCAGGCACTCACCCGCAGCGTACAGGATAACCTGTGGCTGGGGCGCTATCCAAAAGTGGGCGGGATCATGGTCAGCGAATCGATCATGGCCAAACGCACCAAAGAGATTTTTGACACCCTGGAAGTGACGGTCAACCCGAAGGCCATCATGTCCACCCTTCCGGTTTCCCAGCGGCAGATGGTGGAAATCGCAAAAGCGGTATCTTATGATTCCAAGATCATCGTTTTTGACGAACCGACCTCTTCGCTCACCGAAACCGAAGTCGAGCACCTGTTCCGCATCATCAACATGCTGCGTGACAAAGGGTGCGGGATCATTTACATCAGCCATAAGATGGAAGAAATCCTGCGCATCAGCGACGACGTCACCATCATGCGCGACGGCCAGTGGGTTGCCACCCGCCCGGCAAGCGAACTGACGATGGATGAGATCATCCGCCTGATGGTGGGCCGCGAACTGACCAACCGGTTCCCGCCCAAGACCAATCAGCCGGGCGATGTGATCCTGGACGTCAAGAACATGTCTGGCCGGTATACCCGCCTGCATGACGCCACCTTCCAACTGCGGAAAGGGGAGATCCTGGGGGTAGCAGGGCTGGATGGTTCCGGGCGCACCGAGGTGTTGGAAAACCTGTTCGGCGTGATGACCCGGGAAGGCGGCACCATCACCCTCAACGGCAAGGAGATTAAAAACCGCACCCCAAAAGAGGCGATCAAAAACGGGTTTGCGCTGCTCACCGAGGAGCGCCGTGCGACCGGTATCTTTGGGATCCGGGATATCAAAGAAAATACAGTCATTTCCAACCTGAAGGAATACCTGATGGGCGGTATCTGCCTGAGCGACAGTAAGATGCGCAAGGATACCGATTGGTCGATCCAGGCCATGCACATCAAGACGCCCAGCCAGAAGACACAGATCCGCTCGCTTTCCGGCGGCAACCAGCAAAAGGTCATCATCGGCAGATGGCTGCTGACCAAGCCGGATATCCTGCTTCTGGATGAACCGACGCGCGGGATCGACGTCGGGGCGAAATACGAGATCTATCAGCTTATCATCGACCTGGCCAATGAAGGCAAGGGGGTCATTATGGTTTCCTCTGAAATGCCGGAATTGCTGGGCGTATGTGACCGGATTATGGTCATGTCCGGCGGCCAGGTGGCCGGCGAAGTGGACGCCAGGAATACCAGCCAGGAAGAAATCCTTACCCTGGCAGCCAAGTATGTGTAACATAGGAGGAGAACAGCTATGAGTAACGAGTCCAAATCTCTTGCGGCTAAGTCGGGTAAGCTGGATGCCAAACGGATCGGCGATCTACTGGTAAACAACGCCCTGATTATCATTATGCTGGTAGTGGCCGGTTATGTTGCCGTCACCCAGCCGTCCTTCCTGTCGCCCCGGTCACTGATTAACCTGCTGACCCTGACGGCAGCCTATCTGCCGGTTGCGCTGGGGATCGCGGGATGTATCGTCCTGACCGGTACCGACCTGAGCGCCGGCCGTGCAGTCGGTATCACCGCTTGTATTTCCGCTTCCCTGCTGCAGGCGGCGGATGCGGCAAACAAAATGTGGCCGAATATCGGCACCCTGCCGATCCCGCTCGTCATCGTGATCGTTGTGGCGCTCGGCGCGCTGATCGGCGCATTCAACGGATTCTTTGTGGCGAAATTCAAGCTGCATCCGTTCATCGTCACCCTGGCTACCCAGCTGATCCTTTATACGGTGCTGCTGCTGTATGTCCAGGCAGGCAACAACAATGGTATGGCGATCTCCGGCCTGGATGCCGGCTACCGCAACTTCGTCGTCGGCAACCCGCCGCTGCTGACCTTCCCGGATGGGCAGGGCGGACAGCTGCAGATCCCCAACTTTGTGATCTATGCAGTCCTTCTGACCGCATTGATGTGGTTTATCTGGAATAAGACCACCTTCGGCAAAAACATGTTTGCCCTCGGCGCCAATGAAGAAGCTGCCAAGGTTTCGGGCGTCAATGTATTGGGGACCACCATCGCGGTCTTTGCGCTGGCCGGCGCGATGTACGGCTGGGCGGGCTTTATCGAGAGCGCCCGTATCGCTTCCAACACAGCAAACACGGGCCTTAACTACGAACTGGATGCGATCGCAGCCTGCGTCATCGGCGGGGTATCCTTTGTCGGTGGTATCGGTAAGATCAGCGGGATTGTGATCGGCGTTATCATGCTGCGCCTGATTTTCGTTGCCCTGCCGCTGGTCGGGATGGATCAGAACTTGCAATATGCGATCAAAGGTGGTATCATCCTGTTTGCGTGTGCGTTGGATATGCGCAAATACCTGGTGAAAAAATAAGGGTGCCACAGATCATACAGACCCCAAAAGGGCCGCGCTGTGCTCGGCGTGGCCCTTTTATTGTCCAAACACCCCCATGATCCCGGCTTTTGCCGGTGCTGCTGCAAGAAATGAGGTATCAAGATGGTAGAATTTTCAAACCTTTCCCGTGCTTTGGATGCAGGGGAACTGGATCAGACTTTGCGTACCCTGGGCTGTATCACGCCGGACGGGGATGTTTCCCCGGCGCGGGCCCGCATATTGGAGGCGGCCAGGGGATGGATGGAAACCTTTGGGGACAGGGAACGCCCGCTGGCGGTTTTATCCGCGCCGGGACGCACCGAACTGGGTGGGAACCACACCGACCATCAGCATGGATGCGTGCTGGCCGGCGCGGTTAACCTGGATATCCTGGCCTGCGTTTCGCCAAATCAGGAAAATATCGTCCGGTTCCAGTCGCAGGGATGGCCGATGGTGGAAGTGGACCTTTCCAGCCTGGAAGTGCAGGCAAAAGAAAAAGAAACTACAGAGGCGCTGGTGCGCGGGATTGCTGCCCGTATCGCGCAGCTGGGGTATCAGCCCGGCGGGTTCGACGCCTACACCACTTCCAATGTGCTGCCCGGTTCGGGGCTGTCGTCCTCAGCGGCCTGTGAGGTGCTGTTGGGGGTGATTTGGAACCACCTGTACTGCGGCGACCGCTTGAATCCGGTGGAGATCGCCCAGATTGGGCAATATGCGGAGAATGTCTATTTTGGCAAACCAAGCGGGCTGATGGACCAGATGGCGTCCTCGGTGGGCGGCGCGGTATCGATCGATTTTGCCGACCCGGCTGCACCTGTCATCCGGCCGGTGGCAGTGGATTTGGCTGCGCAGGGATATGGGCTGTGCATTGTGGATTCCGGGGCGGATCATGCCGACCTGACGGCAGAATATGCCTCCATCCCCAAGGAGATGGGGGAAATCGCGGCATTCTTTGGCAAGAAGGTGCTGCGGCAGGTGGAAGAATCCGAAGTGATGGCGCAGCTGCCGGCTTTGCGCAAAGCTGCCGGCGACCGGGCCGTGCTGCGTGCGATGCACTTTTTCCAGGAAAACCGCCGTGCGATCGAAGAAGCAGA
>CALXGW010000158.1 GCA_944387965.1 uncultured Anaerotruncus sp.
ATACGCGCACCGTGTTTGAATTTGTGGCAACCGGCATCGGGGCGCAGGGGACGGTCTGCGGCGGCGGCCGGTATGACGGGCTGATCGAACTGCTCGGCGGGCAGCCCACCCCATCGGTCGGGTTTGCCATGGGGCTCGAACGGCTGCTGCTGGTGATGGAACAGCAGGGCTGCGAATTCCCGCCGGAGATGGGCTGCACCATGTATATCGGCAGCATGGGCCAGGCCGCCCAGCTGAAAGCCGCGGAACTTTGCAGCGCCCTGCGGGAAGAAGGGTTCTATGCGGAATGTGATACGGTCGGGCGCAGCGTCAAGGCGCAGATGAAATATGCCGACAAGCTTGGGGCAAAATTCAGCTGCATCCTTGGGGACAACGAACTTGCCGAAGGGGAAGTGACGGTCAAGCGGATGTCCAACGGGCAGCAAAGCCAGGTGCAGCTTGACCGGGACGCCTTGACGGAATTTATCTATCACGGGACGATCGAAGAGATCACCGAAGATGTGGAAGAAGAATTTGGAGGGAATGTATAAGATGGATACGATGCAGGGGCTCAGGCGCACCAAATACTGCGGCGCGTTTACAGCGGAAGATATCGGCAAAGAAGCGGTCGCATGCGGCTGGGTACAGAAAATCCGCGACAAAGGGATGCTGGTCTTCATCGACCTGCGCGACCGCACCGGGATTTTGCAGCTCGCCTTTGACGACGCGAGCGACGCGAAGCTGCGGCAGAAGGCGCAGACGGTGCGCAGCGAATTTGTATTGATGGCCAAAGGGGTCATCCGCCGGCGCGAATCGGTCAATACGGAAATTCCCACCGGCGAGGTGGAACTGTATGTGGACGACCTGCGCATCCTGGCCAAAAGCCAGACCCCGCCGTTTGAGATCACCGACAAGACCAATGTCAAAGAGGAACTGCGCCTGCGGTACCGTTATCTCGACCTGCGCCGCAGCGAGATGCAGCATGCGCTGATGATGCGCCATAAGATCGTCAAGGTTGCGCGCGATTATTATGACGAGAACGGCTTTTTGGAGATCGAAACCCCAAACCTGATCAAATCCACCCCGGAAGGGGCGCGCGATTACCTGGTGCCGTCCCGTGTGAATCCGGGCTGTTTCTATGCGCTGCCCCAGTCCCCCCAGCTGTACAAACAGCTTTTGATGCTCTCCGGTTACGACCGGTATATGCAGGTGGCCCGCTGCTTCCGCGACGAGGATCTGCGCGCCGACCGGCAGCCGGAATTTACCCAGATCGACCTGGAGATGTCCTTTGTGGACGAGGAAGACGTGATGACCGTCAACGAAGGGTTTATCAAACGGGTTTTCCGGGAGATTTTGCATGTCGATATCCCCACCCCGTTTTTGCGGATGCCTTATGCGCAGGCAATGGAACGGTTCGGCTCGGATAAGCCGGACACCCGGTTCGGGCTGGAATTGCAGGACCTTTCCGATTTGCTGGCAAACTGTGAATTCAAGGTCTTTCGCGGCGCGCTGGAAGGCGGCAGCGTGCGGGCGATCAATGTAAAAGGCGGCGCGGACAAGCTTTCCCGCAAAGAGATCGACAAGCTGGTCGATTTTGTCAAGACCTACCGTGCAAAGGGGCTTGCCTACACCCGGCTGACGGCGGAAGGCGAAAGTTCTTCCTATGAAAAATTCCTGACCCCGGAGGAAAAAGCGGCCATCCGCGAGCGGCTGGACGCCCAGACCGGGGATGTGATCCTGATCGTGGCTGACAGCAAAAACCAGGTGGTATTCGACAGCCTGGGCGCGCTGCGCTGTGAACTGGCCCGCAAGCTCGGCCTCATCCCGAAAGGGGTCTACAATTTCCTCTGGGTGACCAAATTCCCGCTGTTTGAATACAGTGAAGAAGAAAACCGGTTTGTCGCAAAACACCATCCGTTCACCCATCCGGCGCTCGAAGACCTCGACAAGCTGGAAAGCGACCCCGGCAGCTGCAATGCGCGCGCATACGACATGGTGCTCAACGGCTGCGAAGTGGGCGGCGGTTCGATCCGAATCCATGACCAGGAATTGCAGGCGCGTATGTTCAAAGCGCTCGGCCTGGACGAGCAGACGGTCCAGGAACGGTTCGGCTTTTTGATGGACGCCTTCAAATACGGCGCGCCGCCGCATGGGGGTATGGCTTACGGGCTCGACCGGCTGGTCATGCTGATGCTTGAAAAGGATTCCATCCGCGACGTGATCGCCTTCCCGAAGGTACAGAACGCCAGCGAACTGATGACCCAGTGCCCTTCCCCGGTGGAAGAAAAGAACCTGCGCGAACTGTGCATCAAAGTGGACCTTCCGGAATAAAACTGCAAAGGGAGGGGGCGGGCCACCGTCCCCTCTTTGTATCGGCCGGATAGACCAGCCGGTTTGGAAAGCGAGGTAGGTTATGAAGATACAGTGTGAAACCTGCGGCAAACGTTATGAATACCCGCAGGATGAATTCTGCCCGTATTGCGGATGCTATAACGACCCGCCCCGGGCAAAAACCGGTTTGCGCACCAGCAGCGCCTTTACGGCAGCGTCTGCCCCGCGGCCGCAGGCGTCATATGGCAGGCCGGCCTCATCTGCCAAAACAGCCAAAAAACAGCCGGCTTTTTCTCCGTCAACACAGAAAAAAAGCGCCGGCAAACGGACAAACCTGGCCGGGATCATTGTAGTGGTCGTGATCGTATTCTGCTTTGCGCTGCCCACCCTTTTGGGCCTGATCCTGCAAATGGTGCTTTCCGACCAGCCCGAACCTGCATATCCCGAACCGGAGTATTCAGCAGCTGTCTACAATGAAGAGGAAGGCTTGTGGGATACGGGGGAGGCGCCGGCCCCGGACTGGTTTTTGGAAACCGTCCCCGCATCTGTGATAAATTTTGACGGGGACGAGATCGGCCAGGCGGGCGGCGTCGCCTTATACCTCAATTCCTGCGGGCTGCTGGAAGGCAGCGGGACCGAACCGATTTTGGTGGAAGGGGAAAAACTGATCTTCCTTGATCTGACGGCCGAACTTTACGACGATGAAACCTTCCAGGAATACGGGTTTTTGCTGCCCTATCTTTTGGAGGGCGAAGATTACGGCTATTGGGTCGAGCCCTCTTTCCTGGATGGGATCCAGTATGATTTTGTCCCGTTCGACCCGGATACATTGCTTTTCCAGCCCACCGTCACCGGCAAGCTGTTATACGCCGTGCCGGAGGATTGGGAACAGTTCACCCTGTATTATGAGGATTGGGAAGGGAATACCTTTGCCAAGACGATCTATTTGTAAACAACCGATGACCGACAGGAAGGAGTTTTTATGAAGCAGCAGCGCAGCCTGCCCAAAGCGACCGTGACCGCAAAAGCCCAGCGGCTGCTCCAGGGGGGGCATCCCTGGGTCTATGACACCGAAGTAGTGAAAATCGAAGGCAATTGGGAAAATGGGGACCTGGTCGATGTGATATCGGTCAAGGGGGCCTATCTGGGGACTGGCTTTCTCAGTGAAACCTCCAAAATCCGTATCCGCGTCTTTTCACGCAATGCAAACGACCGGTTTGACGCCGCATTTTGGGAGCGGCGGCTCCGGTACGCCTGGGAATACCGGAAAACGGTGATGGGCAGCGATATCGGATGCTGCCGGATCATTTTCGGCGAAGCGGACAGCTTCCCTGGGCTGACAGTCGACCGGTTTGGGGACGTGCTGGTCGCGCAGGTGTTATCGGTCGGGATTGAAAAGATCAAAGAGGAACTGTTCCAATTGTTATGGAAAGTCCTCGAGGAAGACGGACAGGAAATCCGCGGGATTTATGAGCGCAACGATCTGGCCATCCGGGAATTGGAGGGCCTGGCGCAATCCAAGGGCTGGTTTTCGAAAAAGGCTGGCGCTTCAGACAGCACGGTGACGGAAATCTGTGAAAACGGCATCCGTTACCTGGTGGATTTTGAAAACGGGCAGAAGACCGGGTTTTTCCTCGATCAGAAGTATAACCGCCAGGCGGTGGCGCGGCTGGCAAACGGCAAACGGGTGCTTGACTGCTTCACCCATACCGGCTCGTTTGCGCTGAATGCGGCAAAGGGCGGGGCGGTGCATGTGCGGGCGGTGGATATTTCTGAAAGCGCAGTGGAATTGGCGCGGGAAAATGCCCGGCGCAACGGGTTGGAAGACCGGATGGAATGTACGGCCGCCAATGTGTTCGACCTGCTGCCGGCGCTGGAAAACGGGCCGGAGCGGTATGATTTCATCATCCTTGACCCGCCTGCATTCACCAAATCCCGCCGGACGGTGGAAAGCGCCGCGCGCGGGTATAAAGAGATCAACCTGCGGGCGATGCGGCTGCTGCCCCGGGGCGGGTATCTGGCGACCTGTTCGTGTTCCCACTTCATGCGGGATGAACTGTTTGTAAAAATGCTGCGGGAAGCAGCGCACGACGCCAACGTCCAGCTGCGGCAGATCGAAGCCCGGCAGCAGTCGCCCGACCACCCGATCTTGTGGAATGTACCGGAAACCGATTATCTGAAATTTTATTTGTTTCAGGTGGTGTAATCCTGTTTTCACGGAAAAATATAAAATATCGCTTGATATAAGGCGGATACGGCTTTATACGCTGATATCCGCCTTGTTTTTACTATGCTGAAAATATTTGATCTTTTTGTATCTGTAAGAAATCAGCCAAAAACAGGCGAAAACAAGAGATTATAATTTATAAATTAAATTTCTATAAAAAAGTGTTGACAGACGGCTTTTGAGCGGGTATAATACAAGTTGTCGTCTAATGGATTTTAGATAGTAAGTATGATTTTGGAGGAACAGGTATGTCTACTACAATGCCGAAAGTAGCTGAAATTACCCGTAAGTGGTATATTCTTGACGCTGCTAACAAACCGCTTGGACGTACGGCTGCAACCGCAGCGATGATCCTGCGCGGCAAACATAAACCCGACTTTGCGCCCAATGTGGATTGCGGCGACCATGTCATCATCATCAACGCGGAAAAAGCGCTGCTGACCGGTAAGAAACTCGACCAGAAAATTTATTACCATCACAGCGGCTGGATCGGCGGCATGAAGTCGGTCAAATACCGCCTGCTGATGAAGGAAAACCCGGAAAAAGCCATGATGCTTGCCGTCAAAGGCATGGTGCCGGATACGGTCATCGGCCGCAACGCGCTCACCAGGTGCCGCGTATTCAAAGGCGCCGAGCACAAACATGCCGCGCAGCAGCCGCAGGCATGGACACTGTAAGGAAGGGGTATATCGACTATGTATGAATCTAAGCCTTATTTCTACGGCACCGGCAGAAGGAAAAAATCCGTTTCCCGTGTCCGTCTGTATCCCGGCACCGGTTCGATCACCATCAATGGCCGTGATATCAACGATTACTTCGGGCTCGAAACCCTGAAGCTGATCGTCCGTCAGCCGCTTGCCCTGACCGATACCCTCGGCAAGTTTGACGTTGTCTGCACTGTCGCCGGCGGCGGCGTTTCCGGCCAGGCCGGCGCCATCCGTCACGGCATCTCCCGCGCCCTGCTGCAAAACGGCGAAGAGATGCGCCCGATCCTCAAAAGAGCCGGGTTCCTCACCCGCGATCCTCGTATGAAAGAGCGTAAGAAGTACGGCCTCAAGGCTGCCCGTCGCGCTCCGCAGTTCAGCAAGCGCTAAACTTTATCAAAAGTGGTCAAAAACCCCGGAACTACGCGGTTTCCGGGGTTTTTCCTTT
>CALXGW010000159.1 GCA_944387965.1 uncultured Anaerotruncus sp.
ACCTGGACCTATACGACGACTGGGACCTTTGATCCCTGGTACGGGACCGACAAAAACGGCGATCCCAAAACCAGCTATACGTTTGGCGATATCGTCGCCTACAACCAGTTGAAGACCACCTCGATCACTGCTCAAAAGATATGGGATGGCGATCGGGACAATGCGTACGGCACCCGGCCGGCCACCGGCCATCCGGATCACGAATGGGAGGTCAGCCTGCTGGTGCAGTACCGGGTTGGCGGCAACGATGCCTGGAAGACGCTGACTACCTACCGTGCGGATGGATCCGCAGCCCTGGTCATCCGGCATATTTACGGCGACAATGCCGATCTGTCCGGGACAGCTGAACTGACCGGCCTGCCGGAGAAAGCGCCGGATGGAACAGCCTACGACTATCGTGTCCTGGAATTGCAGCCTGGGGAAACGGTGCTCGACTGGTATGACGAATCCATAACAGTAGAGGAAGCGGAAGCGGCGATCGTACAGCCAAACGGCACCTTCCATACGGCTTATACCACATCCTATATCAATGATGGGATGACGGTTCGCAACGCCTATGGGGATCACCTGACATTCCAAGCCGAAAAGAAATGGCATGGCCAGCCGGCTGCGGAGCTGAAGCTGGAATTGAAGTACCTGGATAAAGCTGGGGAGTGGCAAAGCTTTCCAACCCCGGCTGAGGTAAAACTGGATGGAGATCCCGATGGGACACCGGCGCTTCCTTATTATGAGGATACCGCCTGGCATGCCGTCTGGACCGACGTACCGGTCGAGATGCCGGACAGCAGCCTGAATGCACAGGGAGAAACCCGGTATCGCATTGTTGAAACACTGCCAAACGGGTATCTGGCGCTGGTGGAAACCGAACAGGAGGTCGATAGAAACGACCCGGCTGCGGAATTTGCCAATGTCCCCGGTACTACGCTGGCCGTTCGGAAGGTATGGGGGATTTCACAAAGCATCCAGCCTACAAGTGTCGAGGTAAAGCTCTGCCGGGTACAGGACGCTGCACTGGTCGGCAGCCGGGAACAGGGGTACTGGGTGACAACGGATGGGCAGCGTACCCTCAGCCCCGGCAGATGGAGCGCTACCTTTATCAATCTAGAGTCCTGCGATGCAGCGGGAACCCCATACTACTATTACGCCATTGAAACCGAGGTGGATGGCCAGCCGGTGACCAGCAACCAGTACACCCTGCATGGATCGGACTATGTGCTGTATGAGGATACCACTTATACTGCAGCAGGCGGGACGACTGTCCTGGTCAATGTGGCGCACAGCGATCTGGTGGGGCATAAGACCTGGCATGACGGCTCCAACCGCTATGGCACCAGGCCCGATACGCTGGAGTTGACCCTCTGGCGGCAGACCGGGAATAACGGCACATGGACAGAACTTGATCTCGAGGCAGAAGGTATCAAACTGGTCTGGAGCAATACGGATCAGGACACCTGGACCTACACCTATCAAGACCTGCCTGAAAGCGACGAGGCTGGAAACCGCTATAACTACCGCGTGGAGGAAACGGTTCCTGACCCTGTTGGAGGCGGGACAGACATCTATGAACATCAGCAAAACGGGCTGGAACTGCAAAACACCCTTTCCGGGGAATTCAGCCTGGAGATTGTGAAGCTGTGGAAGGATGGATCGGCAGCTGCCAACCGGCCGAATGAGATCAAGGCCGAACTTTATGCCAATGGTAAGCCCACCGGACAGAAATTGACGTTGCAGGGGAATGGCGACCGTTGGAGCGTTCGGATCGATGGCCTGCAAAAATATGACGCGCATGGGGCATTGATCGAATATACCGTCCGGGAGGACGCGGGGCAGCTTCCGGGGAACTATCGTGTGATATACGGCCCGGCGGCTACCGGCACACAGCCGACCTTTACCTTCGCAAATGTCACGGAGGGGGATGTGATACTCACCAAACGGGTCAGCGGTAATCGGTCCAGCCAGGACGATGTATTCACCTTCACCTTTACCCTGCAAATGGAAGCGGGCGGTCCGGAATCAACCGACCGGTTTGCTTACAGTATCATACGGCAGGACGGCACGATCAAAAATGACTATATCTGCAGCGGCGACCAATTTACCTTGCGGCATGGCGAATATATCCATATCACTGGCCTGCCGGGTGAAGCCTTCTATCAGTTTACCGAAGACGGGAATACCGGCTATTGGGTCACCCAGACGGCTACCTCCGGGCAAGTCCCGCCGGGAGGTACCGCACAGGCATCCTTCCTGAACTACCGGAGCGGCGGCGATGGCGGTGGCGGTGGTGGCGGTGACCCAGGGAATCCGCCTCCCAAGCTTCCCACTTCCAGAAAACCGGAGGAAGAACTCCCCAATACCGGCCAGAATTGGCTGTTGCCGGGCCTGTTGGCATTGGGCGGAATAATCGCCCTGTGCATCGGGCTGTTTGGAAGGAGGAAAGCGGATGACGATGCGCCTGGGAAATAAGGGCCTGTATAAAGGACGGACACACTGGCTGGTGATCGGTGCAGCGCTGCTGCTGGCGGCAGCAGCGCTGGCTGTCCGGAACCTGTGGGAACAGCAGGAAGCCAAGCGCTTTTCTTCCCGCCTGCTGGTTTTGGCGGAGCAGCGCCTGCCGGATGGGGGCGGTGCGCAGCAAACTGCTGCCGGGAACGACGGCGGATTGGAAATGCCCGCTGTCAGCCCGGATATGACCGACCCGCTGGCAGGGTATGCCATCGACGGCATCCTTGCTATCCCGAAGCTGGGGCTGGAGTTGCCGGTATTGGCTGATTACAGTGAAGAATTGCTTCGGATGAGCGTCTGCCTTTATGCGCAGGAGGCTGACAGCGGCCGTCGGGTGATTGCGGGACATAATTACCGGGATCATTTCGGCAGGCTCAACCAGCTGACGGTGGGCGATGGGTTGACATATACCACTCTGGATGGTGAAACAGCAGCTTACCAGGTTTCCGGTCTTACGGAGATCGCTGCCGGCGACCGGGAGGCTTTGGAAGCGGGAGAATGGGATATGACCCTGCTGACCTGTAATCTGGATATGAGCCGGCGTATCTTGGTGCGGCTTGAACAGACAGAATAAAGTTATGCATGTTTCGGATCAGAGAATGAGGAGGGGCTGCAAAGGTTCTTTAGAAAAAATTAAAGCCGATCGGTTTCATCAGAAGCCGGTCGGCTTTTTGACAGAGAGTATCCTCCCGCATTTTTGCAAAGAAGCTGGCGGACAGGTTCAACCTACTGTGATTGCCTGCCGGAAAACTGATTTTCATACATATCAATGCAGGAAAATCTATCGATTCCTGCTCGAACAGGTTCGATAAGGCGCACTGGGACACGTCGGTATTGACGGATAAATTTCCCTATTTTTCTTTTCAAAAGCCAAATAGCAGGGTGAAAATACGCGATTATTTTGTATTTTGACCGTTTTAAATTTAATTTGCTTTCTCTCACCGCTTTTTTAGCGGTTTATTTTATGCATATTATTGTATTTTCTTCCAGAGCCAATTGTGATATAATGAATTTATTGTCCTGCCAACTTTCATTTTGAATAGGAACACTGAAAAAAGGAGTGTATTTCCACATGACCTCTGCCCAAATCCTGATCCTGCTGGCCATTGCGGTTTACCTGCTGTTTATGCTGTGGATCGGCTGGATCTGTGCCAAGAAAAATGAGTCTGTTGATGATTTCTATCTGGGGGGCCGGAAACTAGGGCCTTTCGTCACTGCTATGAGCGCTGAGGCCAGCGATATGTCCTCCTGGCTGTTGATGGGATTGCCCGGGGTAGCTTATCTTACCGGACTGGCAGAAGCCAGCTGGACTGCCATCGGCCTTGTGGTAGGTACCTATCTGAACTGGCTGATTGTGGCCGCGCGTATCCGCCGCTATTCCCATCATCTGGATGCGATCACGGTGCCGCAGTTCTTTTCCAAGCGCTGGGGAGATGACCGGCATCTGCTTTCTGCTATCGCTGCCCTGGTCATCATTATTTTCTTTATCCCATACACCGCTTCCGGTTTCTCTGCCTGCGGCAAGCTGTTTTCTACCTTGTTTGGGATGGATTATATAGCAGCCATGCTGATTTCCGCCGCCGTCATTGTTATCTACACCGTCATGGGTGGCTTTTTGGCCGCATCCTTTACCGACTTGATCCAGTCGATTATCATGACGATCGCCCTGGTAGTGGTGTTGGGGTTCGGCGTGGTCCAGGCCGGAGGCGTGGATGCCGTTATGGAAAATGCCCGCTCCATGACCGATTATCTGTCCCTGCTGCGTATCCATGATCCTGCCACCGGAGGTTCCAATCCTTACAGCCTGCTTACCATCTGTTCGCTGCTGGCCTGGGGCTTGGGATATTTCGGTATGCCTCATATCCTGGTCCGCTTTATGGCGATTGAGGATGAACAGAAGCTGAAGCTTTCCCGCAGGGTAGCCTCTTCCTGGGTGGTCATATCCATGGGCGTAGCTATTATCATTGGCGTAATCGGCAACGCTATGAGCAAAGTTGGCGCGCTGGAGCAACTGGCCGATTCGGAAACTGTGATTGTCCGCATCGCCAGCCTGATCAGCGAGTACGGCGCCCCGCCCGCTCTGTTGGCTGGTGTGATCCTGGCCGGCATCCTGGCTGCCACGATGTCTACCGCTGACAGTCAGCTGCTGGCTGCTTCTTCATCCATTTCCCAGGACCTTGGCAACGACTTCCTGAAGCGCAATTTCAGCGGCAAACGCGGAATGGTTGTAGCCCGGTCGGTGATGATCGTAATTTCCCTGATTGCCGCTTTCCTGGCCCGGGATCCCAACAGCTCGGTATTCCGTGTCGTTTCCTTTGCCTGGGCCGGTTTCGGCGCCGCTTTCGGACCGGTCATGTTGACCGCGCTGTTTTGGAAGCGCTCGAATAAATGGGGCGCACTGGCGGGGATGCTTACCGGGGGTGTAATGGTTTTCGTGTGGAAATTCCTCATTACCCCTATGGGCGGCGCCTGGGCTATCTACGAATTGCTGCCGGCTTTCCTGTGCGCTTTGGTTGCCATTGTGGCCGTTTCCCTCCTTACCCCTGCCCCTGAACGGGCAATACAGACATTGTTTGATGAGGTTCAAAAATAACCTGGGCCATTGCCCTGCTGTCAGCAGGCTTCAGACGCGCAGATTTGTATCAAAAGGGGAACCGGGTGCATAGCCTGGTTTCCGTTTCTAGCCGACAGCCCCTCATGGTGTATCCGCCATGAGGGGCTGTTTTCCGGCAATATAGAAATGGTTTTGTGCCTTTTGATAAAAAAGCGGTTTTTCTCCCAATTTGGGAAGGCGTTTGTGAAAACCGCAGGTTCCCCGCTGTACATTGGCCGTCCGCTGTAGCGGGGAGATTTGGAAGGATGCTGGAAGCACCAAAAAGAAAAGGACACCAAGGCGCTCACCCGCAGGTACAAAAAGTGACCCATGGGCGACCGGAACGGCTCCAAAGAGGCGCGGAGATACTCTCCGGGCCTCTTTGCTTTGGAAGTACTAAGATTCGGTACTCCCCCGCTTTACAACCGGCCACAAAAACGGTAAAATAGAAACAGATTCCGATTCCTTTCAGAATCCACAAGAATTTGCCGAAAAGTTTGGTTAACTTTTTTCACCACAGAGGTTGACAGCGATGAAGAAACACTTCACAATAGAGCGGAGCAGAGCAGAGGCTAAACTCTGCCCTTTTTGCTGCCCAAAAACAAAATAATTTCCGCATAGGCGTGTTCCGTCCCTTGATGTGGGGGTGGGGCTCGCCTTTTTTGTGTTTCTGTTGCCCCCAGGGCGGCAAGATGGTTCAGCGAAAAAGAGGAGGATGATAGATTATGCTGAAAAAACGACTGATTTCTGGAATCGTGGCGGCAGCCCTTGCTCTTACTGCCGCACCCATCCCAGCCTTTGCTCAGAATGAAGAAACTTCATCGGGAATTACCGTTACTGCCGACGGGGATTCCCGCTATGCCTTCCAAGATCCTGCCGTCCTGGGAAGCGAGGATTCCACCCGGTACGACGGCCGCATTTGGACCGATAAGACGGTGAGTACGGAGGACTATGTCATCTATGGCCCGGCCGCCGGAAACGATGGGTTAACCATTAAAATCGACGATGAGGCCGAGTTCCTGGTGTCCTATTCCGCCTTCGCCACCTCCACCAGCATCATCAGCCAGGAGAGCGTCCCTGTTGACCTGGTGCTGGTGCTGGATATGTCCCCCCAGATCAATTCGGCGGAGGGAAAGACGCAGGCGATGCTGGACGCGGTTTCGAACGCCATCCGGCAGGTTATGGCGATCAACCCGCAAAACCGGGTTGGCATAATCGCCTATTCCTCCCAGGCGGAAGTCTTGCTGCCCTTGGATCAATATGAGACGGTTTCTTTCATTTTCCAAGATAACGGGCGCAACGGCGCAAATACGAATGGCGGTACCGTCACCTGCACCTACGCAA
>CALXGW010000160.1 GCA_944387965.1 uncultured Anaerotruncus sp.
TGCCAGCAGCCTGGGAAAGACAGGGGCGGACGTACATGTCATCATGACAAAAAACGCATGTGAATTCGTCAGCCCGCTGACCTTTGAAACGCTCAGTAAAAACCGGGTGTCGGTGGATACCTTCGACCGGAATTTTGAATACAATGTGGAGCATGTGGCGCTGGCAAAACGTGCGGATGTCTTCCTGATCGCGCCCGCTACGGCCAATGTGCTGGCAAAGATTGCCGCAGGGATTGCGGACGACATGCTGACCACCACCTTTTTGGCTGCTTCCTGCCCGAAGATGGTCGCGCCCGCGATGAATACGGGGATGTATGAAAACCCGATCACCCAGCGCAACCTGGAAACGCTGCGGGAGTACGGCGTCACCGTGCTTGAGCCGGCCGAGGGGCTGCTGGCCTGCGGGGACAGCGGGCGCGGGCGGCTGCCGGAACCGGAAGAACTGTTTGAAGCGGTGCGGTTTGCGCTGACCAAAAAGGATATGGAAGGCTTATCGGTTTTGGTGACAGCAGGGCCGACCCAGGAAGCGATCGACCCGGTGCGGTATATCACCAACCACTCAACCGGAAAAATGGGGTATGAGATGGCGGCGGCCGCTGCGCGCAGGGGAGCGGACGTCACGCTGGTGACCGGTCCGGTCGGGCTGGCGCCGGCGCCCTGGATCCGTAAGGTCGTGCCGGTGGTATCGGCGGCGCAGATGTACGACGCGGTGGTGTCCTGCGCGGGCGAACAGGACATGGTGATCAAATGCGCGGCAGTGGCGGATTATACCCCCGTGCAGACTGCGCAGGACAAGATCAAAAAATCCGACGGGGAAACGGTGCTGGAACTGGCGCGCACGAAGGATATCCTGGGCACGCTGGGCAAAAACAAGCCGGAAACCCAGGTGCTCTGCGGGTTTTCGATGGAAACACAGAATTTGGTGGAAAATTCAGCCCTCAAACTGGAAAAAAAGAATGCGGATATGATCGTTGCCAATAACCTCCGGGATGCAGGGGCAGGGTTTGGGACGCAGACCAACCTGGTGACCCTGCTGACCAAGACCTGTGCCGAAAAGCTGCCGCTGATGGGCAAGGATGCGGTTTCGGACGCAGTGCTTGACCGGCTGCTGGAAATCTGGCACAGGAAAAACCCGGGGAAATAAATAGCACAGCTGGAAAGGAGCGATAAAAATGTGGCAAAAGTGGATGGCGTGCGGACTGGCCCTTTTGATGCTGGCGGGATGTACCGGCCGGACAGCCCAAAGCAGCAGCGGGCAGGCGGTATCTTCCGGCAGCGGGACCGCGGCCCCGGAAATGCCGGCTCCGGAAACGCCTGCCCAGGAACCCCCGGCGGAGGAAACCCCGGCGGATATACAGGCGCCGCAGGAGGAATCGCAGGACAATGCGCTGGATACCTATTACACCTTCCGCGCTTATGAAGTCCGCCCGGATTGGAGCGGGGATGGGCAGCAGCTGCTGATCGTGCAGGATGGCCGGCTCACCCGGGTGGGGCTGGATAACCGGCTGGTGAGCGAAACGCAGTACGGCGATGCGGATATCGGCAATGAAACGGTCAAGCCAAAGCTGGCTGTCGGGGAAGCATACTGCCTGCGGTATCAGGGGCTCGAGGATTATGCCGCCCAGGGGACGGATGAAACCGAACTGGTGCGGCTGGACGGGGCATGGACCCTATGCAACACCGCGCTTTACACAGCGGATGGGCAGCTGGTGCGGGAATTCCCAAGCCTGGACGCTGAGGGCTTCGCGCAGGCGGACGGCTGGCAGGAAGATTATCATGTTTCCCAGGCGGGTTACGCATTTTTGGACGGGACGCATATGGTGTGGGACCGGGGCGACCTGCTGCTGCTTTATGATATCCAGGCGGATGCGGCCGAAGTCGTGGAGGATTTCCGCACCCAGCGCTGGCAGGGTTATACGGTAGGAAATTCGGGGTCGTATGGGATTAACCAGGTGGGCGTGATGGACGGGGCGTATTATTACACCAAGTCGGTGGAGGAGGCGCCGGTCCAAAACCCGCTGCGGCAGCTTTGGGTGCTGCGCCCGGACGGTTCCACTGCGCAGGTTTTCCCCGGATGGGAGAGCCGGGAGGCGCAGTATACCCTGCGGGACGGCTGGATTTACTGCGAAATAAACTGGTCGGAGCAGGGCGCGGACGGGCAGATGCTGGGCGGCGTGGAAGTGCTGCGCGGCAAATCGGAGGATGAGGCGCTGGTATCGCTCCTGAGGACCAACGAGATCCGCTTCTTCCTGGGGGATTACGTCGCGCCGGAAGGGTATCTGTTCTATGCGGAAAACCCGGAACAGGACGGCTGGTGGACGGGGGTTTTGCATGATACCGAAACCGGGGAAGAGATCCGGTATACGCCCGAACGCCCTGCGGGGGAATCTGGTGAGCAAAACTGCGGCTTTTACGGCGCTTATGCGCTGGATGACGGCTTTTTGTTCGTTTATACAATGGATACCGTAATAGACAGTAGCATACACGCCCAAATTTACGGCTGGAACAGCGCGACCGGGCAGGCAGCGCCCATTGAACAGATCGCGGAAGGGGAGAACGTCTGGAAGATGCACCCGTCGGAGCCATACGCCTGTGTGGAGCACTGGCAGGAAACGCCGCAGGGCGACGGGCTGCAGCAATACCGGGTAATCCCGCTGACATAAGACAGGAAAGGAGGGGCGGCGATGCCCCTGACCGCACAGGTGGCGATGGAAAATGCCGCCCCGCAGTTTGACAAGCTATATACCTACCGGATACCGGACGGGATGCCGGTGGTACCGGGATGCCGGGTGACCGTGCCGTTCGGGGCGGGGAACCGCACCCGTCTGGGGATGGTATTTGCAGTCGCGCAGCAGGAAACGGACGGCCAAAAGCTGAAATCGGTCGCCGGGCAGGTGGACCGGAAACCGCTGCTGTCGCAGGAGCTGCTGGACCTTTGCGCCTGGCTGCGGGAATACACTTTTTGCAGTTATTACGATGCGGTGCGCACCCTGCTGCCGCCGGGTATCGGGGTGGCGCTGCGCTATACCTATGAACTGGCCCCGGGCGCACAGAAACCGGCTGGTTTGGACGGGGACGGCGCGCGGATTTGGGAACTGCTGGAAGGGCGGGGCAAGCCGGTCCCGGAAGGGCCGTTTTTGGAAGCGCTGGGGCTGGAAGCGCATGCGCCGGCGCTGCGCAGCCTTTGTGAAGCGGGCTTTGTAATCAAGTCCCAGGAGGTACACCAGCGGGTGATGGATGAAAAGCTGGTGATGGTGCGGCTGGAGGACGGCATCTGTGAACTGGGCGATATCGAGGTGAAGATCACCGCCAAACAAAAGGCGGTGGTGGAACTGCTGTTGCAGGTCGGGCAGGCGTCGCTCAAGGAAACCTGTTATTTTGCCGGGGTCGGCAAAAGCGTGCTGGACCGGCTGGAAAAAAACGGGGTGGTACGGTATTTTACCCGCGAAATCTACCGCAACCCCTATGCGGGCAAACCAGCGGACGGACAAAAGGCGCGGGAGCTTTCCGACCGGCAGCGGGCGGCATTCCAGGCGCTCTGCCGGCTGGCCGATTCCGGGCAGGCCCAGGCCGCGCTGCTTTATGGGGTGACCGGGTCGGGCAAAACCGAGGTGTTCCTGCATACGATCGGGCATGTGCTCGGGCAGGGGCGCGGGGTGATCGTGATGGTGCCGGAAATTTCGCTGACCCCGCAGACGATTGAACGGTTCCGCGCTTCGTTCGGGATGCAGGTCGCAGTGCTGCACAGCGGGTTGAGCATGGGGGAGCGGATGGACGAATGGAAACGCATCCGCGACGGCAAAGCCAAGATCGTGGTCGGCACCCGCAGCTCTGTTTTTGCGCCGCTGGAAAATATCGGGATGATTGTGATGGATGAGGAACAGGAATCCTCTTATAAATCCGAGATGTCGCCGCGGTACCATGCGCGGGATGTGGCGCGGGTACGCGCGGCAAACCATCGGGCACTGCTGCTGCTTTCCTCAGCGACGCCGAGCATCGAAAGCTTTTACCGCGCCAAAGAGGGCCGGTACCATTTGATCGAACTGGGGGAACGGTTCGGGCCGGCAAAACTGCCGGATGTGACCATCCTGGATATGTCCACCCAGGCGCCGTATGCCGCATCGGCCTCCATTTCAGCCGGGCTGGCGGAAGAACTGCGAAAAAACCTTGCCTGCGGCGAGCAGAGCATCCTGCTGCTCAACCGCAGGGGATATCATACGCTGGTCAAATGCGCGGTCTGCGGGCGGGTGGCGCAGTGCCCGAATTGTTCGGTGGCGCTGACCTACCATCAGGCAAACGACCGGATGATGTGCCATTACTGCGGCTACAGCGCGCCGGTGGAAAGCGTATGCCCGGTCTGCGGAAGCAAGTTCCAGCGCTTTTTTGGCGCGGGCACCCAGAAGGTGGAAGAGGAACTCCGGGAACTGCTGCCGCAGGCGCGGATATTGCGGATGGATATGGATACGACAATGGCAAGATTTTCCCATGAAAAATATTTTTCCGATTTTTCGATGGGAAAATATGATATAATGATAGGGACGCAGATGGTGGCAAAGGGGCTGAATTTCCCGAATGTCACGCTGGTGGGCATCCTTTCGGCCGACAGTTCCCTGTATGCCCAGGATTACCGCAGCTATGAGCGGGCGTTTTCCCTGTTTACCCAGGTGGTGGGCAGGAGCGGACGGGCCAAAAAGGCCGGCCGGGCATATATCCAGACCTTCACGCCGGAAAACCCGGTGATCGAAATGGCGGCCTGCCAGGATTATGCGCGGTTTTATGCCGATGAGATCGAAGCGCGCAGGATGCATCTGTATCCGCCGTTCTGCGACCTGGTGGGGCTGGGGTTTTCCGGGGTACAGAAATGGCAGGTGGCGCAGGCGTCCAGCCGCTTTCTGGAGCAGCTGGTAAAGCTGGCGAGCGCGGAATATCCCGGGCTGCCGCTGCGGGTATTGGGGCCGTGTGAAAGCGTGATCGGGCGGATCGCCGGGCGGTACCGGTTCCGGATGGCGGTGAAATGCCGGTATGACAAGCGCACGCGCGAACTGCTGCGGCGGATGTACGACTGGTATTATGGGCAGCGGGACAGCCGGGAGGTGGCGGTATTCCTAGACCCGTATTATGAAAACAGTATTTGAGTAGAAAGGTTTTTGCCAGGAAAATATAATTAAAAAGTTAAAGGGGTCTTAAAGATGGCACTGCGGAATATTTTAAAGGAAGGCGACGAGCGGCTGCGCAAAAAAAGCCGGGAGGTCACTGATTTCAATGAACGGCTCTGGACGCTGCTGGACGATATGTATGAAACGATGATCCAGGATGGGGTCGGCCTGGCTGCCCCGCAGGTGGGGGTATTGCGCCGGGCGGTCGTGATTGATATCGGCGAAGGGAAGCTCGAACTGGTAAACCCCAAGATCACCCGTTCCGAAGGGGACCAGCTGGGCAGCGAAGGATGCCTTTCGATCCCAGGCGAATATGGGCTGGTGCACCGCCCGCAAAAACTGACCATCCAGGCACAGGACCGGTTTGGCAAACCGTTTGAAATGGAGGCGGAAGGCTTCCTGGCGGTCGCCTGCTGCCATGAACTCGACCATCTGGACGGGGTCCTGTTCATTGACAAAGCCGAACGGATGCTTTCGCCGGAAGAACTCGAACAGATGGAGGAAGGCTGATGCGGATCGTATTTATGGGGACGCCCGAATTTGCGGTGCCGTCGCTTGACCGGCTGCTGAAAGACGGGCACACGGTCGCAGGGGTGTTTACCCAGCCGGATAAGCCGAAAGGCAGAGGGCATAAGCTTGCCCCCCCGCCGGTGAAGGAACTGGCGATGCAGCACGGGCTGCCGGTTTACCAGCCCGAAAAGATGCGGGACGGGCAGGCGCTTGCCATCCTCCGGGAACTGGCGCCGGAATTGATCGTTGTGGTCGCGTACGGGAAAATCCTGCCGAAAGATATCCTGGAACTGCCAAAATACGGCTGCATCAACCTGCATGGTTCGCTGCTGCCGAAATACCGGGGGGCGGCGCCGATCCAATGGAGCGTCCTGAACGGCGACCCGGTGGGCGGGGTGACGACGATGTATATGGCTGAAGGGTTAGACAGCGGCGACATGATTTTAAGCCGCTCGACCCCGATCGGCGGGGATGAAACCTCCGGGGAACTGTATGGGCGGCTGGCGGAGATCGGCGCGCAGCTGCTTTCCGAAACGGTAATGCTGATCGCCGAAGGGAAAGCCCCGCGTATCCCGCAGGACGACGCGGCAGCGACCCATGCGCCGATGTTGCAGAAGGATCAAGCTTTGATCGATTGGACAAAACCTGCCGGACAGCTGCATAACCTCATCCGTGGTATGCATCCATGGCCGGTTGCGCATACTTTGCTGGAGGGGAAACCCCTCAAGGTGCATAAGGCGGCGGTTGCCGAAGGGAGCGGGCCGGCCGGTTGTGTGCTGGATGAAAAACGGATGATCGTGGCCTGTGGGCAGGGAGCGCTGGAACTTGTGGAAATCCAGGCCGAAGGCAGCCGCAGGATGACGGCAGCCGATTACCTGCGCGGGCATCCGGTGAAAAAAGGGGTTATCCTGGGAAGCTGAGCATAGAGAAAGGATGGAACGCGATTGTTTTTTGATTCCTATTACCTGATTTTGGTCGTCCCCGCCCTGCTGTTTGCAGGATGGGCGCAGATGAAGGTTTCCGGCACCTTCCAGCGGTATTCGCGGGTGCGTGCGGCGCGTGGATTGACGGGGGCGGATGTTGCGCGGCGGATTCTCGATGAAAACGGGCTGCAGCATATCCGCATCGAGCATATCCGGGGCAACCTGACTGACCATTATGACCCCGGCAGCGGGGTAGTGCGCCTTTCGGACAGCGTATACGGGAGTGATTCGGTGGCGGCGCTCGGGGTAGCTGCGCATGAATGCGGGCATGCCGTGCAGCATGCGCGGCATTATGCCCCGCTGGTATTCCGCAATGCGATCATCCCAATCACCAATATCGGGTCGAAACTGGCCATCCCGCTGTTTTTATTGGGGCTTATCTTCAGCATCCCGGCGTTGGCCGACCTGGGGCTGCTGCTCTTTTCGCTGGCGGCGGTGTTCCAGCTGGTGACCCTGCCGGTGGAATTCAACGCATCTTCCCGTGCGCTGGCGACTTTGGAGCGGGCCAATTTCCTTGACCCGCCGGAGCTGCGGGGCTCCAAAAAAGTTTTGCAGGCGGCGGCGCTGACCTATGTGGCCGCGCTGCTGGTCACCGTCGCGCAGCTGCTGCGGCTGGTGCTGCTGGCAAACCGCCGGCGGGACTGAGCAGTTTTCAGAAAAAAGCAGAGGGTTTTTGACAGGATGAAAAAGTCTGCACGTTATACCGCTGCCCAGGCGCTTCTGCGGTTGGCGCAGTCGGGTGCGTATTCCAATTTGGTGCTGGAGCCGCTGATCGCCCAAAACCGGCTCGATGCCCGGGATGGGGCATTTGCTTCGGCGGTGTTTTATACCGCCCTGGAGCGGCGGGTGACGATCGACCATATTTTAAAAAAATACAGCCGCCAGCCGCTGGACGGGCTGGACCCAGCTGTTTTAGCCATCCTGCGCACCGGGGTGGCCCAGTTGGCCTGGATGGACGGGGTGGATGATTACGCAGCTGTCAATGAGAGCGTGAACCTGGCCCGGGAATTTGGGAAAGCGAAGGCGTCGGGTTTTGTCAACGGGGTGCTGCGGTCATTTTTGCGGGACGGCAAACAGGTCCCGCCGGCAGCCGGCGGGCAGGTACAGGCGCTTTCGGTGGCATATTCCTGCCCAGAATGGCTGGTGGCGTTGTGGCTGGAAGCGTATGGGCAGGAAGCCTGCGAACGGATTTTAGCCCATTCGCTGGGACGCCCGCCGGTCTATCTGCGGGCAAATACCCTGCGCATCGACGCGCAGGGCCTGGTCCGGCAGCTGGCGGAAGAAGGGGTGCAGGCAACTGCACAGCCGCCCGAGGGATGTGTGCGGGTGGATGGGAAAATCCCGGTGGAAACGCTGGCATCCTTCCGCGAAGGGCTGTTCCATGTGCAGGACCGGGCTTCCCAGCTTTGCGCGGCCGCCCTTGCGCCGCAGCCGGGAGAGCGGGTGCTGGACGTCTGCGCGGCGCCGGGGGGCAAATCCTTCACCATTGCCCAGCTGATGCAAAACCGGGGGGAGGTCGTGGCGCGCGACCTGCATGAGAAACGGGTGCGGCTGATCGCAGAGGGAGCCGGGCGGCTGGGGATCTCAGCCATTGCGGCGTCTGCGGGGGATGCGTCCGAATGGGACGCCGGGCTGGGAGGATTCGACCGGGTGCTGTGCGATGTGCCGTGTTCGGGGTTCGGGATCATCCGGCGCAAACCGGAAATCAAATATAAACCGCAAAAAGCCATCCAGAATTTGCCGGAAATACAGTATAAAATCCTCCAAACTTCCGCACACTATTTAAAGCCGGGAGGCAGGCTGGTATATTCGACCTGTACCCTGCTGCCGGCAGAGAACGAACAGGTGGTGGGGCGCTTTTTGCAGGCGCAGGCGGGTTTCGCCTTATGTTCCCAAACGACTTATACCGGTGAGGAATTGGATACCGACGGCTTTTTTGTCGCGGTGATGGAGAAACGATAGCGATGGGAAAACAGGACATCAAATCATTGACCCTTACAGAGCTGGAAGCGGCATTGGCCGCGTTGGGGCAGCCGCGTTTCCGGGCAAAGCAGGTGTATGGCTGGCTGCATCAAAAATGGGTGGACAGTTTTGCGCAGATGAGCAACCTGCCGGCTGCACTTCGCGAGCAGTTGGATGGGCTTTATTACATAAATGCCATCCGGATTCAAAAAAAGCTTGTATCACAGATTGATGGTACGGTAAAATACCTGTATGGGCTGCGGGATGGCAATTGTATCGAAGCGGTGCTCATGCAGTATCATCACGGCAGGTCGCTGTGCATTTCCACCCAGGTGGGCTGCCGGATGGGATGTAAATTCTGCGCGTCCACCCTGGCGGGGCGGGTGCGCAATTTGACCGCTTCGGAAATGCTCGATGAGGTGTATACCGCGCAGAAGGATTGCGGCGAGCGGGTGGACAGCCTGGTGTTGATGGGGATTGGCGAGCCGCTGGATAATTTT
>CALXGW010000161.1 GCA_944387965.1 uncultured Anaerotruncus sp.
TTAGGGCTATGCCCGAAACTGAAATACCCCCCGCTTTGCGGGGGGATTTTTATTGTATGGCGCGCCATCTCTGGCCCCCTTACCAAAGGGGGGCTGCGCCATCCCCTCGCCCTGGCCCCCCTTCCAAAGGGGGGCTGTCAGCGAAGCTGACTGGGGGGATGAACCGGCTGTCGGCGAAGCTGACTGGGGGGGTGTGCCCGCAATTCCTCCGGCACGGCTGCGGCGCGCCCTTTTGGCCCCCTTGTGTGCGGGGGCTCCGCCGAAGGCGGTGAGGGATTGTGCGAAAGCCCGGTCAGCCCTGCGGCGCATGACAATCCCTCCGGCACGGCTGCGCCGCGCCACCTCCCTTTGCACAAGGGAGGCTTTTTTGCCGCGCTATCTTCCGCCCCACAAGGGAGTTTTTTGCCTTAACCAAACAGGCTTAGCTGCTGCCCGCTGAAAACCGGTTTGCGGACAGCGTCTTCGTGCATAAGAAGCGGTTCCGGGATGTGCGCCAGGAAGGGGGAGGGCGCATCTTTTGCATGCACCAGCACCAGTTCCTCCTTTGCGCGGGTCATACCAACATAAAGCAGCCGCCGTTCCTCATCCGGGTTTGTGGGATGGGATTTGGATTCGAGCGGGATAATGCCCCGGCTGGCCCCACAGAGGAAAACCACTGGGAATTCCAACCCTTTTGCGCCGTGCAGGGTCAGCAGGGTCACGGCGCCGGACGCATATTGTTTTTGCCCGGCGCTGCGCATCAGGTCGCGCTCCTGCCCAAGCGCAAGTATTTGCAGGAAAGCGGGCAGGCTGTCATAAAAGACGGCCATCTGCAGCAGCCCTTCCACCGCTTTTTTATCACTCAGCCCGTTTACAGCGGCAAAACGTGCGAGCAGTTCACGGGATGTCTGACTGGAAAGCTGGGGCAGAAAGCTCTGCGCCTGCTCAAGAAACGGGTGCAGGTGCGGCGCGTCTGCAAATTCTGCGGCCAGCATGGCAAGATCGCCATGCCCGCCCTCCCAGGCAGCGCAAAATGTATCGCACAGATCACCCGGGCAGTCCCAGACGGCTTTCAGACAGCGCCGGAGAGCCGGCAGGTCGGTCGGGGACAGCAGGCATTGGAAAAAGCCGAGCATCCCGCATACCACCGGGTCGGAAAGCAGCGGATCGCGGCCGGTGACCAGGCAGGGGATCCCCTCCTGACGCAGACAGCTTTCCAAAAGTTCAGATTGCCGGCGGGTACGGTAGAGCACGGCGATTTCCGAAAAGCTGCGGGCCTGGCCCTCGCGATTTTTGGCTGAAAGCATATCGATGCCACCTGCCATTTTTGCAATTTCCTTTGCCACAAAGATGGCCTCCGACCGTTCGCTGGCAGCGGATACCAGCCGCACCTTTTCGCCGTGCGGGGCCTGCGCAATCAGCGTACGGGCATGGGGGTCGCCGTCCGAAAGCATCAGCAAGGCGCTTTGCAGGATTTCCGGCGTGGAACGATAATTTTGGGTCAGCCGCACCGTCTGCATGTCCGGGAAATCGGTTTGAAGCCGGTCAAAACAGGCGGCGTCCGAACCCCGGAACCCATAGATTGCCTGATCGGGGTCGCCAATGGCAAAAAGCGTTTTGCCCTCCCAGTTCCATGCCTGCAGCAGCCGGTACTGCAGCGGGTTAATATCCTGGAATTCATCCACCAGCAGATGGGTGAAATAGCGGGGATTGCGGGTATTTGGCCGGGAAAACAGATCGCACGCCTTTTGCAGCAGGCTGTCGAAATCCAGCGCGCCCATCTGCTCCAAAAGCGCGCAGTAATCCTGATAGGCTTGTTCCGGCAAGCTGGGCAGCGCTGGGACGGCGCCGTTTTGGTAAAGGGAAATTTCCCGCAGGAAATCCTTCGGCGCACAGGATAGCCGATGCCGGGCAATGACCGAAGCGGCCAGTTCCAGCGCAGCAGGCTCGTCCAGCAGGAAAAATTTGTCGGGAAGCGCATCCCGCAGCAGCGAAAGGCAGATGGAATGGAAGGTGCCGATCTGCATCGATTGGATGCGGTGTTTTTTGCCGCACTGCGCCGCCAGACGGGCGCGCAATTCCTTCGCTGCCTGGTTGGTAAAGGTGACGGCAGTGATTTCCGAGGGCTTCACCCCTTGGGAAAGCAGCCAGAAGACCCGTGCAGCCAGCGTTTGGGTCTTGCCGGAACCCGGACCGGCAATGACCGCTGTGACAGCCGATCCGCTGCATGCCGCCAGCCGCTGCTGCGGGTTGAGCAGGTCAAGCGGGTCTTTTGCAGCGGGTTGGACCGACAGCGCAGGTGCGGCGGGGACGGCGGGCGGCTGGGTTGCCGGCACGGGCTGATCGGGATGTCCGGCAGCGGTTTCCGGCTCGGCTGCCTCGCACCAAAACAGACAGGTCTGTCCGCTGAATGCAGCGCGTTCCTCCGGCGTCAAAAGGGAAATGACCCCATATTCACCATCGTAACCGGGGCTGCGGCGCACTTTGCCGGCCCGGAGACGCCGGATCCCTTCTGCAATACAGGGGCCGCTCTCCTGTTCGATCTGTTCCAGCGGGCATTCCCGCAAGATATAAAATTCCGGCCCCAAAGCGGTCAAAAGCTGGGTATATTTCTGCATTGCCTTGGCTGGGGACAGCCCCAGGGAGGACGAAATGACCTCCGGCAATGGGACAAGGCGTTCAAAATAAGGGGCGTTCGGCGGCAGATACCCTTCCGGCCGGTCGGAAAGCTGTTGGACGCGGTGCTGCACGCCGATGGTCAGCTTTTTGCCGCAGTGGGGGCATCTGCCGCCAAACGCGTCCGCCTGCGCGGGCGATAGGCAGCATTTGCAGGCCCGGTGCCCGTCAAAATGGTATTTGCCCTCCTCCGGAAAAAATTCGATCGTACCGGCAAGCCCGCCTGCTGTGCCGGCTTCCAGCGCATGGGCGAGGGCGGGATAGGATAAGGCCGTATCCAGAAGGTTGGCTTCCCGGCCCAGCTTCTGCGGGGAATGAGCATCCGAATTGGAGATCAGATGGAACCGGTCAAGTGCGGAAACCTGCCAATTCATCGGCGGGTCGGAGGAAAGGCCGGTTTCCAGCGCGTGGATATATGGGGTGAGGTCTTCAAAACATTCCTCGATCGCATCAAACCCGGAAAAAGCCCCGAACAGGGAAAAATGCGGCGTCCAGATGTGGGCGGGGACAAAAATCGCATCCGGGCAGGTTTCCAGTGTAATTTCCAGCAGGTCATGGCAGTCAAGCCCCAAAATCGGCCGCCCGTCCGAATGGATGTTGCCGATCGCCTCCAGCTTTTGCGACAGCTGCTCCGCCGCCGAAAGGCTGGGAAGCATAATGACGTTATGGACCTTGCACACCCGGCCATTTTTTTTATAAATCGAACTGATTTCCCCGGTGATTACAAAACGGGCTGGCGGGCTGTGGGCAGCCGCCGGGTCGGAAAGGGAAAATTCCGGTTTTAGCTGGTAAAGCCCCTCTTCCGCCGGTATGAGCAGCTCGGAAAGCTGTGCGCGCCAGGCCGGATGGGTAAAATCCCCCGTCCCGATCAAAGCGATCCCTTTGCGGCGCGCCCAGCGGTCGAGCTCCTGCGGGATGCAGTCCCGGCTGGTCGCGCGTGAATATTTCGAATGGATATGCAGGTCTGCCAGATACATAAATCCTGCCGCCTTCCTTTTCAGACAGCGCCGTCCGACGCATTTTTTCATTTATTATATAAATTTTTCCTGATCCTGACAAGATTCTACATAGCTTACAAAGCAGGGGGGAGATTTTTTCCATACAGATGATTGACAAAATATTTTCATAGTGTTAAAATTTTTATAAAATCTACCATGGATCGTGCGGATTCAAAAATTAGGTCCATGAAAGGAGAGGTAAAGAATGAGCGAGGTTAAAGAGAATGTCAATGTCGCGCAGGACGATTCCTTCCATAGCGACTATGCGACAACAAATGTGCCGATGGAAAAACGGCGCGGCTTTTACGGCACTGCGGCTGTCTGGATCGGCTGGTGCATCAGCTTGAGCGCTTTTGCAACCGGTACGACCATCGCAAACGGATGCTCGCTGGGGGTCGGCTTGCTGGCGGTTTTGAGCGGCAACCTGCTGCTGGTCTGCCTGGCTTCTGCCTGCGGCATCATCGGCTTCCGTTCCGGGCGCAGCACCTATGCGCTGTATGAGGGCATGTTCGGCAGCAAGGGCTGCGTTATCGTAAACGTGGTCAACGGTATCTCGACGATGAGCTTCATCGGCGTTTTGCTCGACCTGTTTGCAACCAACCTGGCCGCCCTGTTCCCCTGGTTCCCGAAAATCGTTGCGATCCTGATTTTCTCGGGCTGCATCCTGCTGACTGCGATCAACGGCTTCAAGGGCCTTGAAATGCTCAGCCG
>CALXGW010000162.1 GCA_944387965.1 uncultured Anaerotruncus sp.
CGCCCTTCGGTGATCTCCATTGCACGCGCGACCAAATCCTCCTTGCTTGGGTCGATCACATACTGTGCGCCCATTGCCAGCGCATTTTCGCGCTTCGATGCGACCGGGTCGATGGCAGTGACCTTCGCCCCGCCAGCCATCAGGATCAGATTGAGCAAAATCGCGCCGATTCCGCCGACGCCGGAAATCGCAACCGTCTGCCCATGTTTGATACCCGCCAGATCCATCCCGCGGGTTGCGGAAACCATTGGTTCAGCCAATGCATACCACTGCATATTTGCATCATCCGGGATTTTGAACACCTGGCGGACATTTGCCACACAGTATTCCGACATGGTGTTGCATTTGAATTTTGCTTTGTTGCTGCAAAATGCCGGCAGATCCCGTTTACAGGAATCGCATTCCCCACAGGTACCCAGTGCGTTCGGGATTACCTTATCGCCCACCTTAAAACCGGAATTTTCAGTCCCCGGCCCGAGCGCAACGATGGTCCCGGTCGCTTCATGGCCGATCGGGACGCCAAACGGATACCCATACAGCCCCATTGTGACAATATGTACGTCAGTCGCGCAGATTGCACAATATTCCAGCTTGACTTTTACCTCCCCATACCCCGGTTCCGGGATCGGGACATCCTTTACTGCGATTTTCCCTTTCGCTGCATAAATCACTTGCTTCATTGTCCCAGCCAATGCAATTCCTCCTCTGTGTTAAAATTTAGGCAAGCACTAGTGCATGCCCTAAATATATAATAGGGCGCGCACTAATAATTGTCAATGTCCAATCTGCATAAATATATTTCATATAATTTGTATTCTGCGTTTTAAAAAATTAGTAATATTCTATAATTTACGTGTAAAAATTATAGAATATGTTTTTATAACTTATGGCAAAGCTGGCTGTTCCACATATTTTGTAAAATTTTTTAAACTGCTGTATTCCTGCCGCTTTTGGGTGTATAATAGAGGGGTATCAGGACGGCGAAAGGCCGTTCCGAGCAATTATTGTCAGCTTAAAGGAGGAATCATCATGAAATTTTTCGTTTGTGAACATTGCGGGAATATGATTACCTTTGTGAAGGATAAAGGGGTACCGGTCGTTTGCTGCGGCCAGAAGATGACCGAGCTGGTCCCGGGTACGACCGACGCCGCAGTCGAAAAACATGTCCCAGTCGTTGAGAAAAACGGCAGCGCCGTGCAGGTCAAAGTCGGGTCGGTTGCCCATCCGATGATCGATGCGCATTATATCGAATGGATCGCCCTGGAAACCAAAGCCGGCTGCCAGATCAAATACCTTGCACCCGGACAGGCCCCGGAAGCAGCGTTCTGCCTGAGCGCGGACGACGAAGTGGTTGCTGCATATGCTTACTGCAACCTGCATGGCCTCTGGAAAGCATAAAACGGCCCATATCTACACAAAAAACGATGGACGGCAGGTATCATACCTACCGTCCTTTATTTTGGCTCCGATCCGGTCAATCCCCTGCATTTTCCCGGATGGATCCGCACAGATAAAATTGGGAATTGATTGTCCACATTTTGGGTGTTATACTAGGGAAAGACTGGAGGGATACCGGATGCAGCAAAAAGGTATGCGCCGCAGGGCGCTTGCCGCAGCTTTCCCTTATACCATCCCGATTTTTGCCGGGTTTTGGTTTTTGGGGATGACATATGGGATTTATATGAATGTTTCGGGGTTTGGGTTTTGGTACCCAATGCTGATGAGCCTGACGATTTTCGGCGGCTCGCTGGAATTTGTTGCGGTCAGCATGCTGCTCGCACCTTTCGCCCCGCTGCAGACCTTTCTGATGGCCCTGATGATCCAGGCACGGCACCTGTTTTATGGCATCGCCATGCTGGAAAAATATAAAAATACCGGCTGGAAGCGGTTTTACCTGATCTTTGGCCTGTGCGATGAAACGTTTTCGATCAATTGCGCCGCCCAGATCCCGCCTGATATCGACCGGGGCTGGTTTATGTTTTTCGTCACCCTGCTTGACCAGATTTATTGGGTTTCCGGCTCTACCATCGGCGGGCTGGTGGGATCACTTTTTACCTTCAACACCGAAGGGCTGGATTTTGTGATGACCGCCATGTTTACCGTCATTTTTTTGGAGCAATGGCGCAAAGAAAAGAAACATTACACCGCTTTGATCGGCATTGGGGCGTCAGTGGTTTGCCTGCTTATCTTCGGGCCGGATTCTTTCCTCGTGCCCACGATGGCAGTCATCCTGGGATTGCTCACCATCTTCCGCAAGCCGGTTGAAAGGGCAGGTGGTCTGATATGAGCGCTGTGCAGCAGGTCATCACCATCGGCGTCTGCGTATTTGCCACCATGCTCACCCGTTTCCTGCCGTTTTTCATCTTTTCGGAGAAACGCCCCACCCCCCGCTATATCCAATACCTGGGCCATGCACTGCCTGCCGCCATCTTCGGCATGCTGGTCATCTATTGCCTGAAAAATGTCAGCCTGCTTTCGGGCAGCCACGGGCTGCCTGAGCTGCTTGCTATCCTTGTGACCGCTGCGATGCATCTGTGGAAACGGCAGATGCTGCTTTCAATCGCTGCCGGCACGGTATGTTATATGCTGCTGGTGCAGATGGTCTTCTGACCCGGAAGACCAAATCCGGCATAAATGCCGCAGGGGCCGTTCCGGCTGCAAAACAAAAAGGCGGGCAGGCACCTTCTCCAGGTGCTTGCCCGCCTTTTCCATGGCCTTAGAGCCAAAGCAATGCCCCCCTTGTGGCGGAGGGACTTCGCTTATTGATCCTTCCCTTTTTGAAAAACCAAAACCAAGCCGATGATCCCGACAACCAGCCCCACCAGCGCAAATGGGACAAAGCCCACACTATGCATGGTGATATACTCATTCAGTTCGCCGTCGGCAATGCCAATCAGCAGCCCGAACAAAATCAGCGCGATACCCCGCAGCTGTTTTTCCATATTTACCGTCCCTCCCCGATATCCATCCCGTGCTTTGCCGTTCTGATAACAGTATAGCAGACAGCGGCCAGCAAGTCCATCCTTTATGTCATGCGGCCGGCTCACAGCAACACAAAAAAGACACCTAATGGGTGTCTTTTTTGTTGGTGGGAGGAGATGGATTCGAACCATCGAAGTCAGTGACAACAGATTTACAGTCTGCCCCCTTTGGCCACTCGGGAACCCTCCCATATTCACTTTTCCGCTCAGGGTTTTCAGCGGGTGGAGCTGGTGGACGGACTCGAACCCCCGACCTGCTGATTACAAATCAGCTGCTCTACCAACTGAGCTACACCAGCAGATGATAAAAACCTTCATAGCGACGAAAGTTAGTATATCATAGAAGGCATACTTTGTCAATACTTTTGCCGGCATTTTTAAATTTTTCCCCTATTCAGGCGCTGGCCTGGAAATATTGCCGGACCAGCGCGGTATAATCCTCAGAAAATTCCAACAGGGCTTCCCCATTTTCCTGCGGCAGCCAAATACCATCCGCCGGCAGCGCGCCTGCCACATCCATATCCAGCTTGGAAACAAAATCCGCAGAATCCCGGCGGCGTTCATAATCCGCATAGGAAATATCGGTATCCAGCAGGTTGACCGCCAGTTTGAACAGGCTCGACGACATATCCTTCCCTGCAGCATCCAGATGCTGGTTGACGGCTGCCGCGACCAGCTGCCCCAATATCCGGCTTTTTTCCAGCGGATCCTCCTGGAATCCCGGATATGCAAACAAATCCAGGATATCTTTGCCGTCCAGGCGGCGTTCGCCCGCAGGGATTAAGATGGAGTAACCATTCCGCTCATAAGCGATCTCATACGGCAGTTCAAACACCACCGATCCCACCCGTTCAGCCAGGCGCAGGAAACTGTCCTGATCGATGCAGGCATACCGGTCCACCGCAATCCCGAACCGCTCGGACATCGCCCCCTTGACCGCCGGGCCACCGCCCTGTTCATATGCCTGCGCCAAACTCATCCGTTTGCCATCCAGCGATACGATCGATTCTGCCGGAAGCAGCGAAAGCGGCACCTGCCCATATTGCGGGTTGAACCGGATCAGCAGGAATTCCTGCGCAGTTGTCCCGCTGGTCCCGATGACGGCCAGCGTCAAAGTATCCGAGGCCGGCGGACGGAAACTGACCGGCGCCTGCTCCTGGGCAGGCTGATTGGACGGCATGGTCGGCTGCACCGCCATAACCGTCCCCACCATAATCAGCGACAACAGTACAGCCGCAAGCGCAAACGCCAGCAAAAAGCTGCGCCACCGGTTATTCTGATCCCTTCGTTCCAAATCCGACCCCTCCATTCCTGCCGTTAGCATTGGCAGGGATGGGCCGGGTTTATACACTGCACTGTATTTTTGTCCGAATGCGGCAGCCTTTTGCGTTATTCCACCTGGACCAAAAGGATGGAAGCGCCATCTTCCCCGGTTTTCTGTTGTCCGGCGATCTGCTCCACAACCTGCATCCCTTCTATGACCTGTCCGAACACCGTATCCCGGAAATCATAATTCGGCACGCCGCCCTCGTCCAGATATTTCTGCACTACCTTGTCCGGGAATCCCCCTTCCAGCATCTGGGTGGCCAGCTCGGTGGAAATATTGTCGTTCTGGATGATATAGAACCGGCTGTCATTCGCGCCCGGCACACCGCTGTTATCCATCGCGAGCGCGCCGTTAAAATGCCATAAGTTCAGGCTGTATTCATCCTCAAACGGCGCCCCGCCATCCAAGCTGCTTTTTCCGGTCTTCCCCGCAGGGTCAAGCGACCCGGAACAAATCCGCCGTCCAGGGGTGGTTTCATAAAAGACGCATCCGTCATAAAACCCGTCCTCCGCCAGCTGCAAGAAATTTTCCACCGCTTTGGGCGCCTCAGACGGATACAGCACCGCACGGATCTCCCCCAGGGTGGTATGGATGGTCACAGTGACCGCATCCTCACCCGGGGACTGGAACTGGATCAGATCCACCTGGGCGGGGTCGATCTTCTGGTTATTTTCCAAAATTTCCTCCGCTGTCTGCGGGCGGCTGGATGCGGCAGGTTCCTGCGCCGAAGAGGACGGCGCAGGAGGCGTCTGCTCTTTTTCCCCACAGCCGGACAGTGGCAGCAAAAGCATCGGGATGACGCACAATAAGCAAAAAAACGCTTTCATAAGCAAAATACCTTCCCATTTGAAATGGCTGTATCAAGCCATGGATACCTCCGGCATCCTGCCGCAGATGTCCATCCGCTGTATTTGGTTATATATTATACACGTTTTTTGCCGGTAAATCAATCCAGCCCCCATTCTGACAGGCTGTGCCCCTTGCCAACAGCAGGGAAAGCCGCCGGGACAAATAGAAATGCCGCTGGTTATTACCAACGGCATTTAGCAATTTCATTTTGTGACTGTATTACATTGGATATCGCCAGATCAAAATCAAATCAAGTAACCAAACGCGGTATCTTTCTTTTAGATCCGGATGATGTTAATAAACTCTTGAAATCTATCTGCAAGTAACATTTCGAATCCGCTGTTACATAAGCGGTAGGTTTTATCCTTTTTTCGTGTTTTTTTGCATCAAAAAATTTCAATTTACTCCAAAGAATACATCCGATATTTACTTTTTAAGCCTTCATACTCCCAGGCATTTATGGAAACGGCCTGATATCCGTTTTAAAATCTACCGAAAAACTCGTGTCCGTTTAAAAATCCCGTCATAGATTTTTGGCCCAAATTGGAATGATCTCCTCCATCAAGGTTGGACATCATCCTTTCCGAATGAATTTAACCGGGTCAATTTATATTTTTTCCGAAATCCCTCAATCACTAGAAACTTTTTCCCTATGGTTATTCTTGTTTTTATGAGGCGAAACTATGACATTCGGATTTTTTATTTTTTATTTTAAAACCGGACATTCTGCTGGCAGTTCCTCCATGCCTTTGAGAAACTGTGCGTATCTTCGTACATTGGAACCACCGCCTTTCTTTTTTTCTGTTCTACGTCTTTCTTCTTTGTGTCTTTATTATAACCTGTGCTTTGTGATTTGTCAATATAAATTATCAACTTGTTATATAAAAATAGAGCAAAATAAACCATATAAGTTGCTAATTGACATTTGAAAAAAAATAGCATATCATAAAAATTGATGGGTCAAAATATGAAATAAATATTGCGGAGAACCGGGAAATAGGATATAATATTCCCGGTATCAACCCACTGGGCCGGGCGTGGATCTGCGCCCGTTTTTTACCCTGTGCATCCCTTTCCCGGCGGCTTTCCCGCCGGCAAAACAGCTTGCTTTGCCGCCTGTCATGCCGGGCAAAATGCCTGCGGCGGTAAAAGCGGCCGGCATGGCGGGTATAATATCTGAGAAAAGGAGAACAATTGGATTATGGCTGATATGGAAAACGAGTACGGGCCGGATCTCATCACGCTGGTGGACGACGAAGGCCAGGAACATGAATTTGAGATCGTGGATACAATGGAATGGAACGACGAACAATATATCGCGCTCGTTGCCTCTTATGACGACCCGGATGAACAGCTGCAGGACGACGGCGAGCTGGTCATCCTCAAGTCGGTCCTCGACGGCGATGAGGAATTCCTGGAAGCGATCGAGGATGAAGCGGAATTCGATGAAGTCGCTGCGATCTTTATGGAACGTTTGCAGGACGATTTCGATTTTACCGAGCCTGAAGAATAAACGCTGCACTGCCTTCCTGCCATATACGACAGCACTGCCTAAAATACTCCGATAACTGTATATAGGGAGCACCGATTCCCTGAGGGATTGCAGACCTCCCCCATCCGGGGACGAAGGGAGCGTGAAGCCAGGGAGAGGGCGTACCCACTCTGTCATGCGACGGGGTTTACAGCCGGCAGCGCATCGGTATGGCGGGGGTTTTGCTTTTTTGGGCGCCTTCCCGCAGGGCTTTGCAGCCCTTGCTTGGCGCCCTTCCCACTGCCGCCCCACGCGGCGGCCCCTTTGCGGGCCCTGCGCGTCCAGGCGGTATTTTTTTGCCTGCATACTGCCCGATAAAAAACGGATAGGGCCTTTTTGGCCCTATCCGTTTTCCAGTCCCAGAAAGCCTGCCGGCAGATCCCCTATTTGGCTGCCTGCAGCACTACCGCATACCCGTAGGCGGGCAGGCAGCCGTCCTCCTGCAGCCCGCCCAGCAGGTAATCCGCCCCGCGCGCAAATGCCGCCGGGAGCATCAGCCGGACCGGCTGTTCGGTGCGGTTGACCGCAATATACATCCTCCATTCCCCGCAATCCCGTTCAAACGCCACCGTTTCCAAACCGAATAAAACCGCCCGGAAGCCCCCGCTGGAAAGCTGCGGATATCGGGCGCGCAGCTGACCGAGCCGGGTGAACCAGTCCAGCAACTCCCTGTCTTCCCGCCCCCAGGGATAACAGGTGCGGTTAAAGGGGTCCTTATAGCCGTATAATCCCGCTTCATCCCCATAATACAGGCACGGGATACCCGGCAGCGTATATTGGATCAGCGAAGCCAGCTTCAAAAGCTTTTTGCCTTTCGCATACTGTTCCGGCGTCAGATGATGGTGCGCAGCCTGCCATTCCCGTCCGTTCTGCCCCACCGGCTCGCCCGCCAATGCGGTCAGCGCCCGTTCAACGTCATGGGTGGAGAGGGAATTCATCAGCACATCCAGCACCGGTTTGGGATAATGTTCCAAAATATCCATCACCGTGGTGTAAAGCCGGTTGCTGTCGCCATACCGGATATAATTCAAAATCGCATCCTTGAATGGGTAGTTCATCACCGAATCCAGCTGGCTGCCCAACAGATACCGCCGCCGCACGCCATAAGAAACCTTTGTGGAAGCATCCTCCCAGACTTCCCCAATGATGGCCGCCTGCGGGTCGGCTGCTTTGACGCTTTGACGGATCCGGTCCAGGAAAGCGTCCGGCAGTTCGTCCGCCACATCCAGCCGCCAGCCGGACAACCCCGCCTTCAGCCATTTTTGCAGCACCCCATCCTCCCCGCAGATAAAATCGCTGTATCCCGGGTCGGATTCGTTGAGGTTCGGCAGGGTTTCAAACCCCCACCAGGAACGGTAATTCGGGTAATCGGTAAATTCATACCAGCTGCGGTATGGGCTGTTCGGGTCGTTATATGCCCCGCCTTCCCCATACCGTTTATTTTTATTGAAATAAACGCTGTCGCTGCCGGTGTGGTTGAAGACCCCGTCGATGATGATGCGGATGCCCCATTCCCGACCTTTGGCGCATAATTCGCGGAAATCTTCCTCCGAGCCGAGCAGCGGGTCGATTTTTTGGTAATCAGCGGTGTTGTACCGGTGGTTGGAGTGCGCCTCAAAGATCGGGTTCAGATAGAGCACCGTCACCCCCAACGCATGCAGGTAGGGAAGCTTTTCGGTGATCCCAGCCAGGTCCCCGCCAAAATAATCCGAGTTGGTGACTTCCCCTTTCTCATTGGGCAGATAGGCCGGCATCCCGTTCCAATCCGGATGTATCCAGCGGTCGGACGGCACCCCCTGTTTCGGCTTGCCGGAAGCAAAAAACCTGTCCGGGAAGATCTGGTACATCACGCCGGTTTTCAGGAAATCCGGCGTGTGCAGCCCGTGGTCATAAACCGTCAGCTGCCACATCTCCCCCGCCTCCAGGGTCAACCGTCCGAACCCATCCTGGTCCCGGCTGACATACAGCTCCTTCTGCGCGCCCAAAACCCGGAAACGGTAAAAATACAGCTGGGGCGCATCGGCCCGGAAGGCGCACCGGAAAATATCCGAAACGCCGTCGCTTCCCTCCAGTTCCATCGGGATGGCCTGCGGGTTTTCCCACTCATCCGCCCGGTAGAGCAGCAGCGACGGGGAATGCAGCTGGCGCAGGATCGGCAGATAGATACGGAAAACTGCCTCTTCCCCGGTGGCAAGCGCGCCAAATGGGGATTTGCACTGCAAGCTGCGGCTGTCATAGACACAAAGGTTCGGCAAACTCGATCAACTCCCAAACAGGAATAAAACGGACAGGCGTCCGCCTGCCCGTTATATGGCATCATAAAGGGGAAATCGGGGTCACAGCCCCCAAATCAGATGGGCATATTCCTCGATCGCACGGTCAGCGCAGAAATAGCCCGACTGTGCAATATTCTGCAAGGACATTTCCTGCCACTTTTTACTATTCGTATAAATGGAAGAAGCCTTCTGCTGGATCTCACAATAGGACGCAAAATCCGCCAGCACCATATACGGGTCGCTGTAGCGCAGGGAATTGGCAATCTCAGCAAACTGCTGGCCGTCCAGCCCGGAGGCAATCTGGTCGATCGCGCGGTGCAGTTCCGGGTTCTTCTGATAGTAGACCGAGGGGTTATACCCGCGTTTTTTCAGGGTTTCCACCTGGGCGGTGGTCATCCCGAAGATCAGGATATTTTCCTTGCCGACCCGGTCGCCGATCTCGACATTTGCACCGTCGAGCGTCCCGAGGGTGATTGCGCCGTTGAGCATCAACTTCATGTTCCCAGTGCCGGACGCCTCAGTCCCGGCCAAAGAAATCTGCTCGGAGATCTCCGAAGCAGGCATCAGCAGCTCGGAAATGGTGACGCTGTAATTTTCCAGGAAGACAATCCGCAATTTTTCACGGACAGCGGCGTCCTTCTCGATCATATCCCGCAGGGTGCAGATAAATTTGATGATCTGTTTGGCCATGAAATAGCCGGGCGCAGCTTTTGCGCCGAAAATATAAGTCTTCGGGACAAACGGCGCATCCGGATGGTCCTTGATCCAGAGGTATTCGCACAGGATATGCAGCGCGTTCAGGTGCTGGCGCTTATACTCATGCAGCCGTTTGACCTGCACATCGAAGATGGAATCCAGGTTGATATCAACCCCGCTTTCCGCTTTGACATATTCGGCCAGGCGCTGCTTGTTCACGTGTTTGACCGCAGCCAGCTGCTCGAGCACCTGCGCATCACCTGCAAAATCGCCAAACTTTTTGAGTTTGGACATGTCCTTGAGCCAACCGTCCCCAATGGTGTCCAGCAGCAGGCGGGTAAGCCCGGGGTTGGACTGGTACAGCCACCGCCGGGATGCGATGCCATTGGTGACATTCTTGAATTTATATGGGGTCAGATGATAATAATCGGAAAATACGCTGTCCTTGATGATCTGGGAATGCAGCTTGGATACGCCGTTGACGCTGTGGCAGGCGATGACCGAAAGGTTGGCCATGCGCACCTGGAAATCATAGACCACCCGCATCCGGTCGATGTCATACTGGTCGTAATGGTATTTCTGGCGCAGTTCGTCGCAGAAGCGGCGGTCGATCTCGCAGACGATCTGGTAGATGCGCGGCAGCAGGTTGCGGAAGATATCCTCGCTCCATTTTTCCAGCGCTTCGGACATGACCGTGTGGTTGGTGTAGGCAACGGTGCGGGTGACGATATCCCACGCGGCATCCCACTCGAACCCGCAGTCATCCAGCAGCACCCGCATCAGCTCCGGCACCGCCAGCGCCGGATGGGTGTCGTTGATCTGGATGGCGTTCTTCTCGGCAAAATTATCCAGCGTCCCGTAAAGCGACAGATGGCGCCGCACGATATCCGAAATCGAAGCGGACACCAGGAAATACTGCTGTTTGAGGCGCAGCATCTTGCCTTCCATGTGGTTGTCGTTCGGATAGAGCACCTTGGAGATCGCTTCCGCCGCCGAAGCCGCGCCCATTGCGTTGACATAATCGCCGCGGTTAAAGGATTCCATATCAAAGCCCGGGCTTTGCGCCTTCCAAAGCCGCAGCACCCCTACCCCGTCGCTGCAGAAGCCGGGGACGTACATATCATGCGGCACGGCGAACACCGTCTGGTAATCCTTATAGGTGATCCAGTGGTGGCCGTCCGACCAGCCTTCTTCGATATGCCCGCCGAAATGGATCGGCACCGTGCGGTCGGGTTTGACCTTCAGCCAGACGCTGCCGCCCGGCAGCCAGTAATCGGGCGTTTCTGTCTGCCAGCCGTCGATGATCCGCTGCTTGAAGATGCCGTATTCATACAGGATCGAATACCCCATTGCCGGGATATCTTCGGTCGCCATCGCGTCGAGGTAGCAGGCAGCCAGCCGGCCGAGCCCCCCGTTGCCTAGCCCGGCATCCGGCTCAAGCGCATACATTTTTTCGAGATCGATCCCCAGGCTCTTGCACACCTCGGCCATCTCGTTCTGGATCCCCAGGTTGTACAGGCAGTTCTTGAGCGACCTGCCCATCAAAAACTCCATGCTCAGGTAGTAGACCCGCTTATGTGCGTCGGCGTTGTTATGCGCAGAAAAATATTTGTACTGCTCGCTCAGGATACCGCGCACCACGCGGCAGAGCGCTTCATAATAGGCTTCGTCGGAAGCGTGCTCCGGGTCGATGAGCATATCGTTTTTGAAGGTATCAAGCAGAAGATTTTCCAGGATCTCCTTGGTATATTTGGGTTTCATAACATGGCCCCTTCCATATCTAAAAAATAACGCCGTGCATAGGATATATGCCGGACGGAAAAAACAAGTCGGTTAAGTTTAGTATACAGCAAAACCAGGGTGGTTTCAAGCCGTGCAGCCGAAAAACCGCCCCTTTTCTTGGCAAAGCACAAAATGTTTTCCACAAGCAGGCCCACATCTGTCCCCTATGCGCGCATACCGGTGGGGAAAACACAAATTTTGCGGCGAAGGGCCCTTTATTCGTGGGGAAAAATGTATTATAATATATGCAACAGTCTGCATGGGGGAGAAAAAACTCCCCCCGGATATGCAACCATGATTGCCCGGGCAGCCCGATCCGGGTGGAAAGCCCATCACATACGGAGGTTTTGAAAATGAACGAATCCAACCACATTAAAATTTCCATCAACGGGGTGCATTATAATATCTGTACCCCCGAACCGGAAGAATATGTACAGCAGCTCGCCCAGGAGCTGGACGAAACCGTCCGGGAGGTCATTGAAAAAAGCCCGACCATCTCATTCAATGATGTGATGGTCCTGTGCGCGATCAATTATGTCGACGCCTATAAACGCAGCGAGGAAAATGCCGACCGGCTGCGCACCCAGATCACCGAATATCTGGAGGACGCCGCCAAGGCGCGGATCGAACTGGACGAGGCCAAACGCGAAAACGCCCAGCTGCGCCGCCAGCTGGAGGAAAAACAGCGCAAGGACGCCCCTTCGCAGGGGATGAAAGGATAACCGATGGCCCAGCTTGAGGTATTGGCGCCGGCGGGAAGCCGCCAGGCGCTCGAAGCGGCGGTCGCCTGCGGCGCGGATGCAGTCTACCTTGGCATCGACCGCCTGAACGCCCGCCGCAACGCCGAGAATTTTACCATGCAGAACCTGGCGGAAACCGTGCGGTTCTGCCATATCCACGGGGTCAAGGTCTACCTGACCCTGAATATCGTGGTGCTCGACAGCGAGATTACCGACCTGCTGGAAGCGGCACAGGCAGCCTGTGAAGCCGGGGTGGACGCGGTGATCGTGCAGGATTTCGGAGCAGCGGGCATTTTGCGGCGCTGCTGCCCTTCACTGCGCCTGAACGCCTCCACCCAGATGGCCGTCCACAACATCGAGGGCGTCCGGATACTCGAAGATATGGGCTTTTCGCGGGTGGTGCTGGCGCGGGAATGTTCCCGCGAGGAGATCGCTGCGATCGCCTCCGCCACCAGCCTCGAGGTGGAGGTGTTCGTACACGGCGCGCTGTGCATGTGCATCTCCGGCCAGTGCTATATGTCCTCAGTGCTCGGGCAGCGCAGCGGCAACCGCGGCCTTTGCGCCCAGCCCTGCCGCCTGCCATTTTCCACCCCCGCCAGCAGCCACGCCCTCTCGCTCAAGGATATGAGCCTGATTGCCCGGATGGACCAGCTGCTTGCGGCAGGCGTGGCTTCCCTCAAAATCGAAGGGCGGATGAAACGCCCGGAATATGTCGCCGCTGCCGTCACCGCCTGCCGGGCGGCTTTGGCGGGCGAGCCGGTTGGCCTTGATACATTGCAGGCTGTATTTTCGCGCAGCGGATTTACGGATGGTTATTTTTCTGGCAACCGTACCATAGATATGTTTGGCATCCGGGAAAAAGAAGACGTCACTGCAGCGACCGGCGTGCTCGGGGAATTGGAAAACCTGTATACCAACCCCCGCAAACGGGTGCAGAAGGTCGGGGTACAGTTTGATTTTTCCATGCAGCCCGGGGTGCAGAGCGCCCTCACCGCCCGGGACATGGACGGCAACCAGGCCACCGTGTATGGGGAAATCCCGCAGGCCGCGCTGCATAAGCCGACCGACCGCGAACGGGCCGAAGCGGCGCTCTGCAAGACCGGCGGGACGCCTTACCATGTGGAATCGGTTTCCTGTTCGATCGCGCCGGGGCTGATGCTGCCGGCATCCGCGATCAATGCGCTGCGGCGGGATGCGCTCGCCCAGCTTGACGAATGCCGCGGGAAGCCGAAAGCAACCGCTTTTGACCCCGCCTGTGCCGGTACGCCGCCGCAGGCGCCCCGGCGGGACGCCCCCGAACTGCGGGTGCGCCTGAACAGCGCAGAACAGCTGACCCCAACCGTCCTGGAACATGCCGCGCTCATCACCCTGCCGGCGGACAAGCTGCTCGCCCTTTTGGAATCCGGGCAGTTTTCCGGCAGCCTGCAAAAGCTTTGCGCGGGGGTACCGCGGATTTTGTTCAGCGGGCAGGATTCTGTACGCGGACAGTTGGAGCGGCTGCGGGGACATGGCGTGCAGCATGCCTCGGTCGGGAACCTGGGCAGTATTGGATTGGTTTCCGGGCTTGAGTTTATACTGCATGGAGAAAGTTTTCTAAATATTACAAATTCATATGCTGCGTGGGAATATGCCCAGCTGGGGCTTGGCGACCTGGAACTTTCGTTTGAACTGTCGCTGGACGCGGCCAAAAAGCTGCGTTCGCCCATCCCGGTCGGGGTGGATCTGTACGGCAAGCTGTCGCTGATGAGCCTGCGCAACTGCCCGGTCCGGGCGGCGGTCGGGTGCGGCCGCTGCAAGAACGGGGAAAATTTTATCGCCGACCGCAAGGGCAACCGGCTGGAAACCAGCTGCGCTTACGGGATCACCGAGCTTTATAACCCGGTGCCGCTCTATATGGGCGACCGGATGCGGGAACTCGGCGGGCTGGACTTCGGGGTACTGCGTTTTACCACCGAAAGCCCGGAAGAATGCAGCCAAATCATCGGGGATTATCTCAGCGGCGCGCCCGCCGGCGGGACTTTTACACGGGGGCTGCTGTACAAGGCCATCCTTTGACCGGCGAATGGCGGGGGACGGCGCAAAAAATCCGATTCAGGGGGGTACATGATGGAAACATTGAAGATTATGCGGCTGCGGGAAACGGCAAAAATCCCGGCAAACGCCACGGCCGGCAGCGCCGGGTTCGACCTGTCGGCGGATATCCTGTCGCCGGTGGAGATTACCCCCGGGCAGACGGTAAAAATCCCGACCGGCTTGGCAATCCAGATCGAACCGGGCTACGGCGGGTTTATTTTTGCACGCAGCGGCTTGGGGATCAAGCATGGGATCGTGCCGGGCAACTGCGTCGGGGTGATCGACAGCGATTACCGCGGCGAGGTGATCGTCGGGCTGCACAACCATTCGGCTGAACCGTTCACCATCCAGCCGGGCGACCGGATCGCGCAGTTGGTGCTGCTGCGGGTATACACCCCGGCGGTGCAGGTGTGCGAAAGCCTGGAGGAAAGCGCGCGCGGCGCCGGCGGGTTTGGCTCCACAGGGAATTGAGCAAAAACACACAGAACGGACAAAAAGGATGTGTAACATATGGGTAAAAAACGGCTGCTGGCGTTTGGGTATTTCCTGGGGTCGCTGCTTTTGGGCGCGCTGATCGCCGCTGGTGCGGCAAAGGTGCCCTTTTTGGCCTGGCTTTCACAGGGGTATTTTGTGGGCATCTCGACCGAATCGCCGATGTGCCTGGACCTGTCGGTCATCAAGCTTTCCTTTGGGCTGGAGATCGGGGTCACGGTGGCGCACATCGTTTGCTTTGCCGCAGCGTTCATTGCATATCTTTTTACCGTGAAACGGCTGGGGCTGAACGGCCGGGCAGCGCAGGAAAAGAGGGACGAGGATGACGCCTGAGGTCGTGCTGGCTTCCCAGTCCCCGCGCAGGCGGGAACTGCTGGGGCTGCTGTTTGAACATTTTGAGGTGCATGCCTGCGAAACAGACGAATCCCTGCCGGACGGCATCGCGCCGGACAAGGCGGTCGAGCGGCTGGCCCTGCAGAAAGCGCAGGCGGTTGCCCCGGCATACCCGGGCCGCCTGGTGATCGGCGCAGATACGATCGTTGTGCTGGATGGGGCCATTTTGGGCAAGCCCCGGGACGAAGCGGACGCTGCAAGGATGCTGGGGCTGCTTTCCGGACGCTGCCATGCCGTCCATACCGGGGTGGCGTTGATCCGGGACGGGAAAACCCGGCGGTTTTCCTGCCGGACGGCGGTGCATTTTGCCGCGCTTTCCCCAAAAGAGATCGAATGGTATGTGCATACCGGGGAACCAATGGATAAAGCGGGCGCATATGGGATCCAGGGGTATGGCGCGCGGTTCATCGAAGGGATCGAAGGGGATTATTTCAATGTAATGGGGCTGCCTGTCAACCGGCTTTACCGGGAAATTGGGGAATTTACCAAATAAAAACAGCAAAAATATCCCGAAAATGCGCGAATATCCTGTTGTGTAAAACTATTTGGCAAGGTATAATAAAGTGAGTATGGTTTTGGGGCATATGCCCCAAAATAAAAAGCAGCATCTTTGATAAATGGCCTGTCCACAATCCTGTGGGGCGGGCGGTTCTGTATAAAGGATGGATTAAAAGGATAAAGGGGATTCGGCAGCAATGAAAAGGGGATTTTTTAGTTTTGGCGTCTTTTCCAAGGATATCGGTATCGACCTTGGTACCGCGAACACCTTGGTTTTTATGAAGGGCAAAGGGATCATCATGCGGGAACCGTCGGTGGTGGCGGTGGATACCCGCAATGATACGGTGCGCTATGTCGGGCGGGAGGCCAAAGAGGTCATCGGCCGTACGCCGGGCAGTATCGTGGCGGTGCGCCCGCTCAAGGACGGGGTCATCGCGGATTTTGATATCACCGCCTCGATGCTTCAGATCTTTATCAAGAAGGTATTCAACAATTCGCTCTTTGCCCGGCCGCGGGTCATTATCTGTATCCCGTCGGGAGTGACCGCCGTGGAACGCCGCGCGGTGAAAGAAGCGTCCTTCAAGGCCGGCGCCAAACGGGTGTCGATCATCGAGGAACCGATGGCGGCTGCCATTGGCGCAGGGCTGCCGGTCGCGGACGCCACCGGCAGCATGGTGGTGGATATCGGCGGCGGCACCAGCGAGGTCGCGGTGATTTCGCTGGGCGGGATCGTGGCTGCGCGGTCGGTCCGCGTGGGCGGCGATGAGCTGGATAACTCGATCATTTCCTATATCAAACGCAAATATAACCTGCTGATCGGCGAACGCACCGCGGAGGACGTCAAGATCGGCATCGGCTCGGCTTACCCGTTTGAGGGGGAAGCGACGATGGATATCAAGGGCCGCGACCTGATGGACGGCCTGCCGAAAAATATCACCATCACTTCGGAGGAAATCCGCGAAGCGCTGGCCGACCCGCTTTCGATGGTGCTGGACGCCATCCGCACCACCCTGGAGAAGACCCCGCCGGAACTGTCAGCCGATATCATCGACCACGGCATCACACTGACCGGCGGCGGCGCGCTGCTGCGCGGGATGGACAAGCTGGTTGAAAAAGAGACCGGCATGCCGGTACATATCGCCGAAAACCCGCTGGACTGCGTGGCCATGGGGACCGGCAAGGTGCTGGACGATATCGACCGCCTGCGCGAGCTGCTGGCGGATGAGGACAGGAGTTATTAACCCGTCGGTAAGACGACCAAAGGAAAGGCTTTTTAGCTTTGGGAGATTTTTTTAAAAGCATCCGGTTTAAAATATTGCTGGCTGTGCTGATCTTGCTGCTGTTTTTTATGCTGCGGGCTGCATGGACAGGCGGCGCCCCGATCATCTCACAGACGACCGGGGCTATTGTCACGCCTTTGCAGAAGCTTTCATCCTCTATTTCCTATACGGTGACCGGGTATTTCGAGCGGTTTTTCCATGCGGATGACATCGCAAAGGAAAATGAACAGCTGCAGGAACAGATCCGGGAATTACAGAACCAGCTGGTGGATTATGAGCAGTATAAGCAGGAAAATGAAAACCTGCGGGAATTTTTGGGCATCAAGGAGGAAAACCCGGATTTTGAACTGGAACCCGCCTCAGTGGTCGCCCGCGACCCGAACGACCGCTTTTATTCCTTTACGATCGATAAAGGCTCGCTCGACGGGATCTCCCCGTATGATACCGTCATCAGTGCGGACGGGCTGGTCGGCCGGGTGAAGGAAGTGGGGCTGAACTGGTCGAAGGTGCTGACCCTTTTGGACCCGTCGATGGATATCGGCGCCTATGTCAGCCGGACGCGGGATATCGGGGTGGTGACCGGCGACGTGGCGCTGGCGCAGGAAGGCATGTGCAAGCTGACCTACCTGCCCCGTGAAAGCGGCGCCGCCCGCGGGGACCTCGTGGTGACGACCGGGGGCTTGTTTTATCCGGGCGGGCTGATCGTCGGCTCGATCTCCGAAGTGCGCACCGAAAAAGGCGAAATTTCCCTTTATGCGGTGGTCACACCGGCTGCCGACATCCGCTCGGTCAAACAGGTCATGGTCATCAAATCCTATCTCGAGCAGGGGGTGGCCACCGGTGAATGAACAGAAAAAGTGGCTGACGATAAAATACTCTTTGAATACCATTCTGATTATTCTCCTGTACGTTTTGCAAACTACCCCCGGATTCCTTCTGATCTTTGACGTGAAGCCCAATCTGGCTGTGCCGACTGCGATCTGCATCGCCATGCGGGAGGGGGAATTCGTGGGAGGGCTGTACGGCGCATTTGCCGGCGTCCTGTGCGATCTGGGAAGCCCAAACCTGTTCGGGCTGAATGCGATCATCTTCCTGATTGCCGGTACAGCTGCCGGCCTGCTGGTGATCTATATGCTGCGGCCGGGCGTGATCAATTTTGTGTTTTTGACAGCCGGCGCCCTGCTTACCTGCAGCCTGCTGGATTATCTGTTCCATTATGCAATGTGGGAATATGAAAACGTATGGATGGTGCTGGTATATCATCTGCTGCCGGGCGTGCTTTACAGCGCGGCCGTTTCCCCGCTGTGTTATTTCGCAGCCAACAGCATTTACAAATATTTTGCCGTGAAATTACAGCGATGACCCATCCCGCGAAAGGAGCCGCATGAGAAGGAAAACATTTACCATACGAGCGATCATTTTGGCGGCAGCGCTGGTTTCAGTGTTGCTGCTTTATTCGATGCGCCTGATGCAGATGCAGGTGGTGGAGGGCGCGGATTATGAGCGGCAAATCGAGCAGGGCTGGTCCACCACCCAAACCATCAAGGCGGCGCGTGGGGAAATCTTTGACCGCAACGGCCGGCCGCTTGCGACCAATACCATCGGGCGCAATGTCGTGATCGACCAGGCATTCATGCAGGAGGGAAGCCTCAACCGGGTGATCCTCGAGCTGACAAAGATCATGGAA
>CALXGW010000163.1 GCA_944387965.1 uncultured Anaerotruncus sp.
AGGTAAAGGAGGACATCCTTTCCACACTCGAACAATGTTGGAAAGTACCGCATAATTATCAGAAACAGGTCCCCCTCTGGCGCAGGATCATCCGCTCGTTGCTGCGGCTCTTCTCCCCTATGATGTAACGCTGCTTTTTCCCTAAAATGCCACACAAAAACCATATAACTAAAAACGGCGCGCCTCGGGCGCGCCGTTTTTGATTTCCTGTTCAGCGGAACATATCTTTCTTAATCAGCACAACTGTCACAATGATGCTGGCAACCAACGCGATCAGCACCGGGAAACTCCAGGTCGCAACCGGCAGCCCGCTCACATTCATCCCATAGAAGCTGAATACGATATTCGGGATAGCCATCACGATGGTGATGCAGGTGAGTACCTTCATCACGATATTCAGGTTGTTGGAGATGACCGATGCAAAAGCATCCATTGTGCCGGAAAGGATGTTGGAATAGATATTACACATCTCAATCGCCTGCTTGACCTCGATGAGCACATCCTCCAGCAAATCCTCATCATCCTCGTATAATTTGATGATGCGGCCACGCAAAATCTTTTCCAGCGTGATCTCATCCGATTTGAGCGATGTGGAAAAATAAACCAACGATTTTTCCAGCCCCAGCAATTGGATCAATTCCTTATTGCGCAGCGACTGGTGCAGGCTTTGTTCGGTATTGTAAGACAGCTTATCGATCTGTTTGAGGTAGATCAAAAAGCGCTGCGCGATCCGCAGCAGGGTCAGCAGCAAAAAACGGGTCTTCATCGCAGTCTGCAAGCCCTTGACCCGCCCTTCGGCCAGATCATCGATTGTCAGGTTATCATGCAGGCAAACGGTGACCACATAATTTTTCGTAATGATGATGCCCATTGGCAGCGTGGTATAACTCTGTTCAGCGCCGGTTTCTTCAGCGGAAGGATAGTCCACGATCACCAGCGTCTGCCCTTCCTCGCTTTCGATACGGGAACTTTCCTCTTCATCGAGCGCGGCGCGGACAAAATCCATCTGTAAGCCCAGGTCGCCTGTCAGGTAAGCGATCTCCGCATCGGTTGGACTGACGGCAGAAATCCAGCACCCATTTTCCGGCGTATTGATCCGGATGGTGCGGTTGTCCATCGTCTTGTAAAAAGTCAGCATGGCAAACTCCCCCTATTTCCCGGGGAAAGCCTGCTTTTTATGGCGTGCCCCCGGTTATGTGATTTTCATAAATACGCCCATACGGGCAACGACTTCCAGGGTCCGGGTTCACACCAACACCTCCTAAAATCATATGTGGGCCCATTTTACCGGTTCTTCCCCATGACGGTACGAGCGCAGGAACAGGCTCCCAGCCTATCTTTTAAAATTCCTGCGCTTTTATATCCCGGCAGCTTCCAAACACGGCGCTTGCACAAAAGCGTCCCGCCACTTTACAGCAGCAGGATCGTCTTTCTAAAATATGATAACCATGAGCGCCGTGTGCGAATGGTATCATTGGCCATGGGGGCGGGAGCAGAACACAAAACGCGCAGCGCCCTGGCCATAAATTTAGGTATAATAACTGCTCTGCAGTTATTATACCATATCACATGGCGATTGCAAGCGGATTTGCCAGTAAAATCCCAATAATTCTTTGTAAATTTTCGATATCCTCCTATTTTGTCCGATCCTGCAATTTTTCGCTATTTTTGCATGATTTTATCTGCTATAACTGAGGGATTCCGGCTAATTCCATCCTGAACCCCGGCCAACTATATACAAAAAAGGCGCCTGTGCATCGCACCGACGCCTTTTCCTGATTTCCCGGCTGTTTACGCTTTTGGCTGTTTAAAACTGTTCCTGGAAGGTCTTCTCGACCGATGAGGTATCGTCCGCCATCACCAGGATCACATAATTGCCCTGCGTATAGGTCACAGCGCCTTCGATTTTGACCATCTCCGCCGGCACATAATTCTGGTAGGAGATCTTCTGATCCTCAATGCGTTCTGCAATTGCATCCTTGACCATCTGCACATCCGCGCTGTCTTTGACTTTAAATACGCTCACTTCTTCTGCAGTCGCCCCGGTAGCGCTGACTTTGACGGTTTTTTCTTCCAGCTTGTCCTCATCCAGACGGTAGATATTGGAAACCATCACATCATCCAGCACCATCATCTGATCCTTAAAGGTCAAATTGGCGCTGACCGCCTCCACCACATCGGCAGTTGCAGGCTGTTTCTGTTCGGAAGCATCCTTCCCGCCGCACGCCGCGAATGAAATACACATCCCTGCGGCCAAGAAAGCCGCGATCCATCTTTTTACCATGTCGTTTCTCCTTTTATCCTGTAATCGTATGGGTCTTTAAGTAATCGAACCATTTCTGATAATAGTCCGGGCCGAAATGCATACCGTCCGCCGGCGAAGCTTCGGTCGGCAACGCACCGTTTTCATCCTTCATACATTCAGCCACATTGACGAACGGCAGCCCTTCCTCTTCACAAAGCTCCAACAGCGCCTCGTTATATTCATCAATGCGCTGGTTGTCCATATTGTAATTATTGTTCACCGTCACCGGCAAAATCGACTGCACATATAAGATGGCGTCCGGCTGCAGGGCACGGATATCCTCCAGCAGCTGCTGGTAGCGCTTCAAAAATACACTCTTTTCGACATCGCGCACCTCATTGCCGCCCATCATCACATATACTTTTTTATATTGCTTCTGGTTGAGCGCATCCATCACGGTGATCCGGGTGCCATCCTCCTGCTTGATGACCTCATCGGTATAGATCGAATCCAGATTCAGCCCTTTTTCCGCCAAAACGGTGGTATTCTGCATCACCGCATACAGTTCGATGCCCGTCGTCAGCGAATCCCCAACAAACACAGCGTCGTCAAAATAGGTGCTCTTGACCCGCTCGCCTTCGGGTACTGCGCCGCTGAGTGCTGCCGGGTCTGCTTCGTCCTCTTCAGAAGATGCGCCATCCGCCTGGGACGTATCCGGCAGGCTGGATGCTTCGCTGGAAGAGGACTGCGCCTGCTCGTCCGTCTCCCGTCCGGTTGGAGCTTGTGTCCCGCTCAACTGTTCCATCGAAGCCGAACTGGTATCCCCCCCAGCGGCATTGGCAGAAAATGCCTGCCAAACCCCTGCGATCAGCAGGGACAACAAAACCGCTGTGATCAGCAAAATCAAAACCGGCAGGATGGGGTTCCGTTTCCTGCGGCGGTTGACACGGATCGGTCTGCTCATATCATTTCTCCTGTCAGCGGGCAGTCATGATCCCGCTGTTATCCTTTCCATTGGTTACGTATGGATATTATACACCCACTTTATCACAAAAGTAAAGATAGAAAGCATCTGATTTGTTAAAATTGTAATCGCTATATATACAAAAAGTTATAAACACTTTCCACAGCGTTTTCCACCACACCTGCCTGCGCAACCATCGGGTTTCCACTGTTTCTCTTCCGGGTTTTCCACATGTTGTTCACTATTTTCCCGCCAAAATGTTTAAAAAAAGCAGCCAAAACCCAAGTTTTACACATTTTTTTCATCCCCACCACCGGGTTTATACACAATGTGATTGCAGCTTTACAGCTGCTGCCAGCCACCACAGATTTTGCTTCCTGCACATATATAAAAAAGGATGGAAAACCGGTAAAAAATGGTGTATGATAAAGCCATACAGCAACTTTGCCGCCCACCCTGCGGGCTGCCATACAAAAAGGAGAGATGTCTTATGGATCAAACCCCGGATACCCAGCAATTGCTTCAAATAATCGCAGAAAACCAGCAACAGCAGATCAAGCTGCAAAAACGGCAGCTGTTCGCCCTGCGTTGTCTGCTGGCCGTTTGTATCCTTTCCATCCTTCTGGTGGCGGCCGCAGGTATGACCCTGCTGCCCCGCGCCCAGCTGATCGTCGCCGACCTGCAAACCGTCGCCAGCCAGCTTGCACAGGTGGACTGGCAGGGAATGGCCAACAACATCAACGCTATGGCGGAAAACGGCACACAAAGCATCACCCAGGCAGCTGAAAAATTCAACCAGCTTGACCTGGAAAGCCTCAACGCGACCATCCAGGATCTCGCGCGCATTGTTGAACGGTTCGCCGGCCTGTTCGGCCTGAACTAGCCGGCAGCATCCTTCACCGGGATAAGATTGCAGCGGCGCAGCCCCCGCCTTGGGGTGCGCCGCTGTTTTTTGCTTTTAATCCAAAAAGTCCTTGAGTTTTTTGCTCCGCGACGGATGCCGCAGCTTGCGCAGCGCCTTTGCTTCGATCTGGCGGATGCGCTCGCGGGTCACATTGAATTCCTTGCCCACCTCTTCCAATGTGCGGCTCCTGCCGTCCTCCAGCCCAAACCGCAGCCGCAGCACCTTTTCCTCACGCGGCGTTAAAGTCTGCAGCACCTCGGAGAGCTGCTCTTTCAGCAGGATATGCGAAGCGGCGTCGGCCGGGGCGGGCGCATCGTCGTCCGGGATAAAATCCCCCAGATGGCTGTCCTCTTCTTCGCCGATCGGCGTTTCCAGCGAAACCGGTTCCTGAGCCACCCGCATAATCTCCCGAACCTTGTCGGCCGGCATATCCAGTTCCTGCGCGATCTCTTCCGCAGTCGGCTCATGCCCGTTTTTATGGAGCAGCTGGGAACTGACCTTTTTCACTTTATTGATCGTTTCCACCATATGCACCGGGATACGGATGGTGCGTGCCTGGTCGGCGATGGCGCGGGTGATGGCCTGACGGATCCACCAGGTCGCATAGGTGGAGAATTTGAATCCTTTGGTGTGGTCAAATTTTTCGACCGCTTTGATTAACCCCAGATTCCCTTCCTGGATCAGGTCCAAAAACTGCATCCCACGCCCGACATACCGTTTGGCAATGCTGACCACCAACCGCAGGTTGGCTTCGGACAGCCGTTTGCGCGCACTGATATCCCCCTGCGACATCCGCACCGCCAGATCGATCTCCTCGTCCGCAGAAAGCAGCGGCACCCGTCCGATCTCTTTGAGGTACACCTTCACCGGGTCGTCGATGCTGATCCCTTCCGCCGCCAGCGCCACGTCCAGGTCGGTATCCTTCCCCAGGTCCTTCATATCCTCTTCCACCGGGGTGATCATGTCCTCGATGATATCGATATTGTTCTGTTCCAGCAGGTCGTACAGCTTGTCCACCTGGTCGACATCGTAATCCAGTTCTTCCAGCGCGTCGCTGATCTCCTTGGTGGTCAGGCGCCCTTTGGCCTTCCCGCTCTCCAGCAGTTCTTTCAGTACCGCTCTTTTGTCCTGTGCCGCCATATTTTTTATTGTCCCCCTAACTTTTTAGATGCAAGAGAGGCTATGTACGCCTTCAGGTCGTCGTCGGTCATCGCCGCGACCTCATCCTGCGATTTTTTTTCCTTATAGCTTAAAATAACGTCGATATATGCGTCGGCGTCTTCCATCCCAAACATCATCCCGGAGATCGAATTCAGCAGTTCGGAAACGACCCCCATCTGTTCCATCGAAAGCGCCCCCGAAAGCAGTCCCAGTTCGATCGCCTGCCCGGCCTCCAGCCGCTCAAACAGCACCCTGGCGATCTCCCGGTTGCGGTCGGTCACGAAATCCTCCAGCCGGATTCTCGATGCGATATGCGGGTAATAGTCCGGGTTTTTCAGCAAAATCCCCAGCAGCTTATCCTCCGCCAGCGCATATTTGATATTCCGCGAACGCTGCACGTCCACCCCGCCGGAGGAATTGGCCGGCTTTACCTCGCTGTATACCTTCAGCTCCCTGGCATCCCGTTGTTTTTGCTTTCTTGCCTGCTTTTTCTGCTCATATGCCATCTGTGCCTGGACAGCCGCTTTATCCACCTGCAACTCTGCAGCGGTCTTTGCTATATAAACATCCTGCTCGACTGCGTTGGGGACACCGCACATCAGCTGTACGAATTCCCTTAAAAATGCGACCTTCCCATCCGCCGTATCCAGATCATATTTTTGGCGCAATTTGGCAATCTCAAACTCGGTCGCATTGGCCGCCCCGTCGATCAGCAGGCCAAAACGCTCTGCGCCGAATTTTTTGATGAATTCATCCGGGTCCTTTGCCCCGGTGATGGTAAGCACCCGCACCTTTACCCCAGCCTGGGACAAAAGCCCGATCGCACGCCGGGTAGCTGCCTGGCCGGGCCCATCCGAATCATAAGCGAGCGCCACCGTATCGGTATATTGGGCGATCAGCCTCGCCTGTTCGCTTGTCAGCGCCGTCCCCAGGGTGGCGACCGCATGGTCGAACCCCGCCTGGTGTACGGCGATCACATCCATATACCCTTCGCACAGCAGCAGCCCTTTTTGCTTTGACGCCTTTGCAAAGTTGAGCGCAAACAGGTTCCTGCTCTTTTTAAAAACCGGCGTATCGGCTGAATTGAGATATTTCGGCCCTTTTGCGTCCCCCATCACGCGCCCGCCAAACCCGATCACATTCCCGCGCAGGTCGATGATCGGGAAAATCACCCGGTTGCGGAACTGGTCATAACAGCCGCCGCGCCGCCCTCTTGCAACTACCGCTGCCGCCAGCATTTCTTCCTCAGAAAACCCCTTCCCTTTTAAAAACCGGTATGCCGTATCCCAGCTGTCGGGCGCAAACCCCAATCCAAAGCGGGTAATTGTCCGGTTGGTGAGCCCCCGGCCATGCAGATATTCCAATCCCCCGCGCCCTTGGGGCTGCTTGAGACATTCATGGTAAAACCGCGCAAGCGTCCGGTTGAGTTCAAACACCCGCATCTTCATCCGGGATGCGCCGTCCTCCTGGGCATCCTGTGGCAGTTCCATTCCCGCCCGTTCAGCCAAAAATTTGACCGCTTCCACATATTCCAGATTTTCAATCCGGCGGATGAAGGTGATGACATCCCCGCCCGCCCCGCAGCCGAAACAATAAAAGCTCTGGTTATCCGGATAGACGGTAAAGGAGGGCGATTTTTCCGAGTGGAACGGGCAAAGCCCAGTTGCCACCCGCCCCCTGCGCCGCAGTTGGACATAGGAGGACACCACCTGTTCAATATCATTATTCAATTTCAATTCCTGCAAAAACAGATCTGAAATCACCGGCTGCCATTCCCTCCCTGTGATCCGGCCGCACTATTTGACCTCCCAAAACTTGGGGATAAACAGTTCTTCATAAACCGTTACCGCGTACCGGTCGCTCATCCCCGCGATATAATCGCAGGCCGCCCGCTGCGCATCGGTATCCTGATAAATTTTTTGATATTCTTCCGGCATCTTCAGCGGATGTTCCACAAAATATTCATACAGTTTGCTGACCACTGCCTGCGCCTTGCCTTCTTCCCCCTTGGCGACCGGGTTTTTATACACCGCTTCATACATAAACGCATGGAACTGGTCGAACGCCTTCTTGATCTGGGGGTCCATCCGGATCTCTTCCCTGCTGTTTTGCACCAGTGAATCGATCAAAGTGGTGATCCGCTCGGATTTGGTGCGCCCGAGGGTATATTTGATCGTCCAGGGGACCTCTTCCTCCTGCAAGATTTTTGCCCGCAGGGCGTCCTCCATATCATGGTTTAAATAAGCAATCTTATCCGCATAATAAACGATCTGTCCTTCCCAGGTCGCCGCGCGTCCCTGGGGATTGGAGAAGGAATGGCAGCCGATCCCGTTGCGCACCTCCCAGCAGAGGTTCAGCCCCGCGCCGCCGTTTTCCAGCTCTTCCACTACCCGTACGCTCTGCGCCGCATGGGAAAACCCATACGGGCAAATTTCCCGGAGCACCCGCTCCCCTGCATGCCCGAACGGGGTATGCCCCAGGTCGTGCCCCAGCGCGATGGCTTCGGTCAGTTCCTCATTCAGCCGCAATGCGACCGCCAGCGTCTTTGCGATCTGGGCCACTTCCAGCGTATGGGTCAGCCTTGTCCGGTAATGGTCCCCCTCGGGCGAGAGGAATACTTGCGTTTTATGCATCAGCCGCCGGAAGGTCTTGCAGTGGATGATGCGGTCGCGGTCGCGGGCAAACGGGGTGCGGATCGGGCATTCCTCGATCGGGCGCTGCCGCCCCTTTGAATTTTGCGAAAGGCATGCATGCTCCGACAAAGTTTTCGCTTGGATTTGCTGCGTCTGTTCCCGAATTGTCACGGCGATCCTCCCATTTATCCCATCAAAACCCCGATATCATGCCCATTCTATATATATTATACTCCGTAAATAAAAAAATTCCTGCCTCATGCAAAAATTTCTTGCAAAAGACAGGAATCGTCGTCCCATGTCGAAAAAAAATATCTAATTTGCCCCCATATCCTTTCATCCCTGCGGGAATGCAGCAAACCGCCGTTCGACCAGTTCCGGGACGATCTTCCCGGCGCTCAGTTCGGTCAGTTCCTTTTCAAATGCCGTCAGATAGCAGTCTTTCAGCAGCACCCGCATCCGCACCAGCGCGCCAAAATCTGAAAAGGTGGTCTGCGCTTCATATTTGGGCAGAATATAGGAAATCTTCCCATAAAAATCATATCCAAACGCCATCGAAAGTTCCGCACATTCGCATACCGTCTGTTTTTCCGCCGCATCCACCGCGATCTTGCACCCATGCGAATAAGCCCGTACCAACCCGCCGGCCCCCAGCAGCACGCCGCCGAAATACCGGGTCACCACCACGACGACATCCCAGAGCCCTTCTTTTTGCAGCACCTCCAGCACCGGGATCCCCGCAGTCCCCTGCGGTTCCCCGTCGTCTGAATACCGCCGTATCTGGCCGTCCCGCAAAATATACGCGTAAACATTATGGGTCGCATCCCAATATTCCGCCTTTTTGGCATTGATGAATGCGATCGCTTCCTCCTCGGTCTGTACCGGGCGGATCGCCCCAATAAAACGCGAACGCCGCTCGATAAACGAATCGCTCGCATAACCCGCTATGGTCGTATATTCCTCCATCCGCCCTGTATCCCCGCTTCCTGTCCGATCTTACAGCCCTTCAATCAGCCGGCACAGCCAGCCCCTGTTCATACAGCAGCCCCAGCCGGTACTGTGCATACAAATTGCCCAACTCCGCCGATTTCTGGTACCATTTGGCCGCCTCCCGGCTGTCCTGCCGCACCCCGCATTTGCCGAAATCATAGCAGCACCCCAGCCGGTACATTGCTTCATGGCTCCCTTTATCGGCCGCCATCTGGTAATACCCGATCGCCTGGATATCATCCTTGCGCACCCCATAGCCGCACTCATAACAGATACCCAGTTCGCACCAGGCGCGCGGGAACTGCTGCTGGGCAGCTTTCCGGTACCAATAGACTGCTTTTTCATAATCCTTGGATACCCCGCTGCCCCAGCGGTACATCCCTCCCAGGCTGCACTGCCCGGATGCGGAACCGTTCAGCGCCGACCGCTCGTACCATCGCACCGCTTCCCGCAGATTTTTCGGCAAGCCTTTCCCAGTTTCAAAGCACTGCCCATAGCAGCACTGTGCATTTGCCTGCCCATTTTCAGCCGCCAGCCTAAACCACCGGGCTGCCTTTTGGAAATCCTTTTCCACACCGATCCCATCCCGGTAACAGCGTCCCATATGGTACTGCGCCTCGGCCGTCTGGTTGCGGGCCGCCCTCCCATACCAGTAAAACGCTTTGGCGGTATCCTTCAAAATGCCTGCGCCTTTTTCAAAATGCAGCCCCAGCCGCATCTGCGCCGGCCCATACCCTTTTTTGGCCGCACGCAATAAAAAAAGGGCAGCCAATCTCCCGTTTTTTTCCACCCGTTCGCCGCGTTCATACCGCAGCGCTTCCGAAAACAGTTCCTCCGCCGTCAGTTTTGCACGCCGGTTTTCCCATCCGGACGCCTGCTTCCCCTGGGCAGGACGGGTCCATTGATATTTGTTGCCATACCGGCTGCGATTGCGATTTTCCATCCTTCCTGCCCCCTGTCAATCCAGTTCCCAGCCGCCCTGTTCCTTTCTTTTAGTGTAACTGATTTCCCTCCAAAACGCAAGGTTTTCCTGCCGGGATACCCTGCCTCTTTTGCGGCATAAAAACGCGCCCTGGGAATTCTCCCAAGGCGCATTTTTTACCTATAGACTCCGTTTCAGTCGCAGCAGGGAGTGATCCAGCCGAACGGATCCGGCTGACGTCCCCACTGGATGTCGGTCAGCGTATCATACAGGCGATGGCTGATCGGCCCGATCTCATTGTTGTTGATGATCGTCACCGTATCGCCGGCCTTGAGTTCGCCGATCGGGGAGATGACTGCCGCCGTACCGGTCCCCCAGGCTTCTTCCAGTTTGCCGTCACGGGCTGCCTGTTCCAGTTCGTCAATCGAAAGCTTCCGCTCAGAAACCGGCATCCCCCAGGACTCGAGCAGCTGGATGACCGATTTGCGGGTGATGCCCGGCAGGATGCTGCCGTCCAGGTCAGGGGTGATGATCTCGCCGTTGATCTTGAAGAAGACGTTCATCGAACCGACTTCCTCCACATATTTGCGCTCAACCCCATCCAGCCACAGCACCTGGGAATATCCTTCCTTTTCCGCCTCTTCCTGTGCAATCAGGGAAGCTGCGTAGTTGCCGCCGGTCTTATATGCGCCCATACCGCCGCGGGATGCGCGGACATATTTGGTTTCCACATAGATCTTTACCGGGTCGATGCCGCTGGCATAATACGCCCCGGACGGGGAAAGGATGACGCAATAGATATAATGGGTGGACGGATGCACGCCCAGCATCTCCTGGTTGGCGATGACGAACGGGCGGATATACAGGGAAGCCGGCGATTCCGGCACCCAGTCTTTTTCAATGGTGACCAGCTGTTTGAGCCCTTCCAGCAGCAGTTCCTCATCAAGTTTCGGGACAACCAGCCGCTCGCAGGAGGTATTCAGCCGTTTAAAGTTTTCCTCAGGACGGAAAAACTGGATCTTCCCTTCTGCTGTGCGGTATGCTTTCATGCCCTCAAAGATTTCCTGCGCATAATGGAAGCAGGAGCAGGAAGGATCCATCGGGATCGGGCCATACGGCACGATCCGCGGGTCATGCCAGCCCTTGCCCTCTTCATAATCCATCAAAAACATGTGGTCGGTAAAATATTTGCCGAACCCCAGTTTGAACCAATCCGGTTTTTCCTTGCAGTTTTGATTCAATGTGACTTTGATATCCAACATGGAAGACACTTCCTATCTAAAGATTTGCTTCGTATCCCCAACCCATGCGGGGACTTCCAACCGGCTCTGATTTTACCACGTTGCCGGGCGAATGTCAAAACAGGCCGGCATATATGCACAACTGCACAGCACAAAAACTGTGCTGTGCAGTAGGCTTGCTCATTCACGCAATCAGTAAGCGACACCCTGCCACTTCATTGCGTCGGCCACCTTCAGGAACCCGGCGATATTTGCACCCATGACCAGGTTCCCTTCGTCCCCAAATTCTTTGGAAGCATTGTAGGCATTGTGGAAGATATTGGTCATGATATCCTCCAGCTTCTTGTCGACTTCCTCGAAGCTCCAGCTGTAACGCATCGAGTTCTGGCACATCTCCAGGCCGCTCGTTGCAACGCCGCCTGCATTGGCAGCTTTTGCAGGTCCAAACAGCACGCCGGCTTTCTGGAAGGCTTCCACTGCATCCGGGGTGGAAGGCATATTCGCACCTTCTGCCACCGCGATCACGCCGTTTTTAATCAAGGTCTGGGCAGCTTCGCCGTCCAGTTCGTTCTGGGTCGCGCACGGCAGGGCCACATCGCACTTGATGGTCCAGATGCCTTTGCAGCCTTCATGATATTCCGCGCCGCTCACACGGGAAACATATTCTTTGATGCGCGCACGCTCAACTTCTTTGATCTGTTTGACCACATCCAGCTTGATGCCGGCGGGATCGTAAATGTACCCGTTGGAATCGGACAGCGCAACCACTTTGGCGCCCAACTGCTGCGCTTTTTCGGTCGCATAGATGGCCACGTTGCCGCTGCCGGAAATGACAACGGTTTTCCCTTCCAGGGTTTCCTTCTTCATGTTGGCCAGCATCTCACGGGTGAAGTACAGCAGCCCGTAACCAGTCGCCTGGGTACGCACCAGCGAACCGCCATAGGTCAGCCCTTTGCCGGTAAGCACGCCGGTAAATTCATTGGCCAGACGTTTATACTGCCCAAACAGGTACCCGATCTCACGCGCACCCACACCGATATCGCCGGCCGGCACATCGGTATCCGGGCCGATATGGCGATAAAGCTCGGTCATGAAGCTCTGGCAGAAACGCATGATCTCGCCGTCCGATTTGCCTTTCGGATCGAAATCCGAACCGCCTTTGCCGCCGCCCATCGGCAGGCCGGTCAAAGAGTTCTTGAAAATCTGCTCAAAGCCCAGGAATTTGATGACCGAGGCGCAGACCGAAGGATGCAGGCGCAGGCCGCCCTTATACGGTCCAATCGCGGAATTGAACTGCACGCGGAAGCCTCTGTTGACCTGTACTTTACCCTGGTCATCCACCCAGGAAACACGGAACTGGATAAAACGTTCGGGTTCCACGATGCGGTCGATAATCCCGGCTTCCACCAAATCCGGACGCCGTTCGACAACCGGCTCAAAGGATTCCAGGACTTCTTTTACCGCCTGCAGAAATTCCGGCTCGCCCGCGTTGCGTTTGCAAACCGTATCATAAACCCCCTGCAAATATGCGCTTTTGAACGATGACATAACAATACCTCCCTGTTTGAATCATCCCATAACCGATGGGGCGCTTTACCGTCGCAAAGTCTGGTATTATTATAACGATTCCTATGCATGATTGCAAGAAAAAAATTGCATATTTTTAGAATAAAATCATGTTTTCATAAATTTTTACACAAATCATGCAGGATTTGAGCCGCTGCTTGACGAATTCCACTTTTTCCGTTACAATAAAAAGGCTAAGAGAGCGAATCGGACAGCGGCGGGGCATCCGGATAACGGATTGCCGTGAGGAAAGTCCGGGCTTCACAGGGCGGGATACCTGCTAACGGCAGGCCGGGGCGACCCGAGGGAAAGTGCAACAGAGAGATACCGCCGCCGTTTCCATACGGCGGTAAGGGTGGAAAGGCGGGGTAAGAGCCCACCGGGATGCAGGTGACTGCATTGCCATGTAAACCCTATCCGAAGCAACACCAACTGGGATAATACGGCGGCCCGCCGTGTCCCGAAAGGTGGCTTGAGCTGTGCGGCAACGCCCAGCCTAGAAAGATCGTTGTCCAAGACAGAACCCGGCTTACAGATTCCCTCTCTTGCCACTGTAAAACCAGACCGCAACGCGATGCGCTGCGGTCTTTTTTGTTGCCTGTCCGCATATCCTGAAAAGGAAAGGAGATGCGGGCATGCTGAAAATTTTGCTGATCATAGCGCTGGCTGTCCTGGTTTTTTCCCCGGTCATCCTCCATCCCATCCGTTCGCTGCGGGCGCTGCTGTTTTCTGCCGTCACCGGCAACGCCGCGCTGCTGGCAGTGGCATATCTCGGCGCGTTTACCCAGGTTTCCATGTCAGTCAACCTGTTTACCGTTGCTGCCGCCACCCTGCTGGGGATTCCGGGCGTCATTTCCATGCTGCTGCTCAAATTGATTTTTGCGGTGTAATATGCTATACTTCCCCCAGATAAAAAAGGGGGAAACTGATATGGACATCAAAATCATACCGCCGGGGGGCGACCTTGCCGAGCCCATGCGTATCCGCGAGGAAGTCTTTACCATCGAGCAGGGGTTTGCCGCCCCCGATTCGGACAGTTACGACCCCACCGCCACCCATGTCATGGTCTATCTGGACAGCGTGCCGGCTGCGACCGGCCGTTTTTATGCCGATGGGGACACCTTCCACCCCGGACGGGTCGCCGTGCGCAAAGCCTTCCGCGGCACCGGGCTCGGGCGGGTGGTGATGGAAGCGCTCGAACAGGAAGCCCGCCGTCAGGGCGCAAAAAAGCTCCGGCTGGGCGCACAGCTGTATGCCCGCCCGTTTTATGAGCGGTGCGGCTACCACGCCACCGGCGAACGGTATATGGATGAATTCTGCGAGCATGAATATATGGAAAAGGAGCTGCCAGCCGGCGAATAAAGCATACAAAAAAGCCTCCCGATGGGAGGCTTTTTCTATTTTCTCTAAAAACCCGATCAGACCTTTGCGCTGATAAAATAAACCAGCAGGGTGACCAGCATGAAGACCCAGCCGCACATCTTTGTCACGCGGACCCTTGTTGCCTGCAGGGTGCGGTTTTTGTTCCGGCCCAGGTAAGAGGATTCGTTCGAACCGGAAAGGGCGTTCAGGCCATTGCCTTTGCCTTCCTGGAACATGACCGAAATCACAATCACAACAGCGCATACCAAAATGATGATACCGCCAATAATCTCAAATACACTCATTT
>CALXGW010000164.1 GCA_944387965.1 uncultured Anaerotruncus sp.
TTTTATAATTAAACGCACCACACCGAAGAAGACAAAAACAGTACTGCTGGTATCCCCTACCATTCACGCCATCATCCCCTGGACTTCATAACGGTAGACTCCCACGACGGTGAAGGTATATAATCCCTGGGAAAATTGCAGTTTGACCTCTTTTCCCAGCACCTGCTGCGGCGTTGTACCCGGAAATAAATCTGCGATAAACCGGTCGGAAAGCACGGTCACCCGTTTGGAGCCGCTCACCTCCCGTTCATTGAGAAAATGCCCGGCCAGGATATCCACATTCTGTATCTTGAGCGCATCCGCATTGGTACCGGTCGCATATCCGGAAGCTTTGTTATGCCCGTTGATCGCCTGCACGTTCCCCACGCTGTTACTCACGGCATAGGCATAGACTTCCCCGGAAAAATCATCGAGATACTGCTGGATCCATTCATCCTGGATCATATCATTTTCCTCATATCCATGCGACCAGTTGGTGTTCCCGTTTTCATCCGGCTTATCCACCACATACATCTGGATGGAATTGGCGCCCATATCATTAAATACCGCCGTGACCGACTGGCTCACCGCATCCCCCACTGTAACGATCGCAATCACCGAACTGATACCGATGATGATGCCCAGCATGGTCAGCAGGGCGCGCATCTTATTCGCCCGCAACCCGTTGAGGGCCAACAAAATATTCTCCTTCAGGTTAAGCATGCACGTCCACCCCCTGTTCGGTGCGGACGATCCGTCCGTCGCTGATGGTCACAATCCGTTGTGTTTCCGCGGCCAGTGCCGGGTTGTGGGTAATCAGCACGATCGTTTTCCCCTGTTCCCGGTGAAGCCGATGGAACAGGTCCATCACCATACGCCCAGTTTCGGAATCCAGCGCGCCGGTCGGCTCATCCGCCAGGATAATCGCTGGGTTGTTGGCCATCGCCCTTGCGATCGCCACCCGCTGTTTCTGCCCGCCGGAAAGTTCGTTGGGCTGATGCTTCATCCGGTCGCTCATCCCCACCTGCGCCAGCAGTTCCTTTGCCCTGGCGGTACGTTTAAACGCCGAAACCCCTGCATACAGCATCGGCAGCTCCACATTGCTCAACGCGCTGGTACGCGGGATCAGATTGAAGGTCTGGAAGACAAAACCGATCTTGCAATTGCGGATTTCCGAGAGCATGTCGTCCGGTACCTTCTGCATCGGTACGCCGTCCAGGGTATAATGGCCTTTGGTCGGGCGGTCGAGCGCGCCAATGATATTCATCAGCGTCGATTTCCCGGAACCGGACGCCCCGACGATCGAAAGGAATTCCCCTTTATATACCTGCAGGTCAATCCCTTTTAAAATTTCCAATTCATTCGGCTGCCCGATATAAAACCGTTTGACGATCCCCTTCATGTCGATCATGACGGGCCTGCCCGCCGTCGGTTGGCCGGCGGGTACGATCTTCCCCTGCTCCATATCAGACACCGCCAGCCGCACCGGCCTGGATGCGCACCGGCATGCCGGGTATCAGCCCGATACCCATCTGCTCCCCAGTGATGACCTGTGCCCCATCCTTGATCTCCTCGCCGGAAATCTCTATGTAAAAATCCGTTTCCAGCCCGGTCTGCACGACCACCGGCTGTGCGGTCAGCATACCGGTTTCATCCGGTTTTGCCAGATAGACGATGGATTCCCCGTTTTCATTGGTGCTGACCGCGTCGAACGGCACGGCATAGACATCCTTTTTCTGGTCCACCACCACATTCAGCCGGACATTCATCCCGACCTTCAGGTCATCCTGTCCGGTCAGCAGCGCGACGTCGGTTTCAAACTCGACCGAACCGCTCGATTTGGTCTGCCCGTCAGCAGTTTTGGCCGCTGTCGGATACACCCGCGCCACTTCGCCTTCATATTCCATTTCCCCGGTTGCATCCGACTTGACGACCGTGGGCATCCCTTCCTCCACCGCAACGATATCATATTCTTTGAGGGTGGTCTTGATCAGCAGGTCATTGGTATCCTCGATAACAAACAGCAGGCTGCCGGCCGGCGCCCCTTCTTTGGCATAAACTGCCGTGACAGTGCCAGAAATCGGCGAACGTACAGTGGAATCTTCCAGCTGCATCTGCAGCTGCTGGAGCGCAAGCTGGTCGGCGGTCAGGTCGTTGGCGATCAGGTTGCGTTCGAGTTCTTTTGCTTTGCTGTCGGCCGTGCGTTCGGCGGCCAATTTGGCCAGCCGGTAATTTTCCAGCGCATTGTCATATGCCAGCCGCGCCCGGCGGTACTCCTTGCTGTAGCTGCTCAGTGTATCGCCATATTCCTTATCGGTCGCCAGCCATTCCTCATAAACTTTTTCATACGCCTGATGCGCCTGTTCTTCCGCCTGCACCAGATCGGGGTTTTCTTTATCCGCATCCAGCGCTTTGCGTGCGTCGTCCCATGCGTCCTTCGCCCGTTTGAGCTCTTTTTCCAGCCCATACATGACCGAATCCCCATAATCCATCTCGTCCTTATGGTCGCTCATGTCCCGTCTGGCATCTGAAAGGTCGCGCTGTGCCAAATCGAGCGAATGTTCCGCCGACACCAGCTCCGCATTCTGATCCGTTGCCAGGTCGGAGGCATATTCCTCATAGCTTTGCTGCGCCTGCTGCTGGTCGAAAGCGTTTAGCTGCCCTTTCTGCGCAAGCAGCGCCCGCTGCTGCGCGATCGAAAGCTCCAATGCTTCGGTATCCAGCTGGGCCAAAACATCCCCAGCCTGCACCGTATCCCCTACCTGCACCAGCACGCTGGCCACCATCCCGGAAGCTTTGGCATATACCTGCGCGCTGTTGGCGCTTTCCACTGTACCAGTCGTGCTGACGGTTTTGGAAAGTTCCTGCTTTTGCAGCGGCATAGTGGTGACCGGGATCGAAAGGTCCTTCGGCCCAAACAGCTTCATCGCTATAAAAGCCACGACGATCAGCCCCAGCAAGATCAAAATGATCTTTTTCACCGGGCGTTTTTTGCGTGTAAAGCGTTCAATATCATATGACAAGGCGTCTTCCTGCGGCTCCACCGCCAAAAGCGGCTGTCCCGGATCCTGCCCTTCCATCTTCCCGGCCATCTCTTCCATTGTGACACTCCCTTTGTATATGTACTATCTGTACTAATATAAATGATACAGATTTTTTTACAGGATATCATATCCATTGGAAAAAAACAAGTACTGGCATTGGATGTTCACGATATTTTCACAAATTCCCATCCTTTTCCAACGCTTGTTTGTGATAAAAACGAGCCTCTACCCTTTTCCCCTTCAAAAAAGCAACACAAACAGAAAAAACTTTACCCTTCCCGGCCCACCCCCCACCTTTTTTGCAGCTATTGTATAAGGATAGCGCATTTTTGTTTAAATTTCAACTATAAATAAACAATTTTTAAATATATTTAATAGCATAAAAATAGTTCATAATAAAACCAGACAGATCGGAGGTGCCTTATATGGATGAATTGAAAATTGCCAGGCGCACAGAGCCGGTCATGTTTACCATCCGCATCGACCGCACACTGGTGGAATTTTACGACCATCTTGCCCAGCAGACCAACCGCAGCCGCAATGAAGTTATCGGGATGGCATTGGAATTTGCGAAGGATAAAATTATCATTGCGGAAAAATGACCTTCTTTCCTCGGCGGCTGCAGCCGGCTGTCTTTTTGCAGCAAAAACATACGCCCTGGGGCGGCAGTTCTTATGCCACCCCAGGGCGTATTCTATATGGCAGGCCGGCTGCCCGTACAAAGCTTTTGCCGCCGGGCTTCGGCAGCAGAACCCCCGCTGCCGAAGTTTTCCGGGCTGCGGCGCGCGTTTTATGTACGCGCATCCGCACCGCCCTCCCCCAATCCAAAACTGATCGAAAGCGCCTGGTCAATCCGGCCCATCGAGCCGTCGTCCAGCCTGCCCATCTTCTCTTTCAGGCGTTTTTTGTCGATCGTCCGGATCTGTTCGAGCAGCACCACCGAATCCCGCGAAAGCCCGCAGGACTGCGAATGGATTTCAATATGCGTAGGCAGCTTTGATTTTTCCTTCTGGCTGGTGATCGCAGCTGCGATCACGGTGGGGCTGTAACGGTTGCCGATATCGTTCTGCACGATCAGCACCGGACGTACCCCGCCCTGTTCCGAACCCACCACAGGGCTTAGATCCGCATAATAGATGTCGCCTCTTTTTACGGTCATGCCTATCACACTCCGTGCATATTCATTCTGCATTTGACGTCTTCCTGCATGGATAGTTTGAACGGTTGGACAAAGCTTTAAACATCCCCGCAAAAAGTTTTTGCTTTATCATTCTATTACCTGCGCCGGTTTTTTGACAGTCCAAAAAAGCCGGTTGCCGCTGCAACCGGTTTTCTCAACAGACAAAAGCCCGCACAAGTTGTGCGGGCTTTTGGTGCGAAGGGCTTCACCCCTCTAGGAATTTAAAATTGAGTACCTCCATCGTCAGTTCCTTTTCCGGGATGGATAAACGCAGGATATTCCCGTTCTCCCGGTCGATCAACAGATAAAATTCCCCTTCATCCGTCGAACCGGAAACAACCAGGGCCTCCCCCTCCTGTTTGACAGAAACCCCTTCGTCCTTCAGGGCATTATTGAGCGCCGTCAGGATGAGCTGGGCCGCAGCATTGCCCGGAAGGCTATCCGGGACAAAATCGAACTCCAGTTCCTGATAAGAAAGCTTGACCCGGTCGGTATAAAAAGTCATTTTCATATCCCGCAGGCTTTCCGGGCTTTCAAACGTGACCTGTGCGCAATTAGCCGGTTCCTTATAGATGACCATAACAGCTTCCAGATCCTGATAAGTCACTTTTGCCGTGGTCTGGTAGCTTTTCTGCAAAGTTTCCTGCGCCTGTTCGGTAAGTTTTTCTTCGGTTTGCCGGCCCGTGCAGCCGGACAGGATCAGCATAGCGGCGGCCAGCAAGCCGCAAAGCCGCCTGGGACGATTCCCACGCATCCTCGCGCCTCCTTTTCAGGCAGCTGCGCAGGCAGTCCCCGGCCGTGCGGCTACCTTCCGTTTTCCGCAAACACACGGGGCAAATATTCCACCGTATCCCGTGCCAGCATCGCATATTGGGATAATTCCCCGGCTGCATAATCCCCGGCAAGCCCGTGCAGATATACCCCGCATGCCGCCGCGATCTCCGGCTGCCTGCCCTGGGCAGCCAGCGCGCCGATCACCCCGGCCAGTACGTCCCCGCTGCCCGCCTTTGCCAGCCCGGCATTGCCGGTGGTGTTGATGTATACGCGCCCCTGCGGCGTCACCGTCAGGGTATACGCATCCTTGAGCACCACTGTCACGCCATATTCCTCGGCAAAACGCAGCCCGACTGTCAGCAGATCCTGACGGATCTGTTCAACCGGCAGGGTTGTCAGCCGGGAAAGCTCCATCAGATGCGGGGTAAGGATCACTGGGGCTTGTGCCTGCTTTAATATATCTATGCTGCGTGCCAATACATTTATGCCGTCCGCATCGATCACCAGCGGGCATTTGGCCTGTTTGACCAGTTCATATACGATCCGGCAGGCATCCATCCCCGTCCCTAAGCCGTTCCCGATCAGGATGGCGCTTGCTTTCTGGGCATTTTCCCATATGGCATCCATCGCTTCATAGGAGATCGCCCCTTCCGGCGTCTGTTTGAGCGGGAGCATCACCGCTTCCATCAGCAGGGGTAGCGCTGTGCGGCAGACCTCCTTGGTGGACGCCAGGGTGACATACCCCGCCCCCGAACGCATCGCAGCCAGGGTGGAAAGGACAGCCGCCCCCATATACCGCTGGCTGCCCGCAATATTGAGCAGCCTGCCGTAATCCCCCTTGTGCGACCGGCGGCGGCGGGCAGGCAGGGCTTCAAAGACAAAGTCGCCGTCCACCAGATGATAGTATGGCTCGATCCCTTCATGCGCCT
>CALXGW010000165.1 GCA_944387965.1 uncultured Anaerotruncus sp.
ATTACCTTCGCATACCGGCAGGTAAACAGGTTCACCACCGCTTTGGCCAGGGTGGATTTGCCGCTGCCCGATTCCCCCGTCACCGACAGGATCTCCCCCCTGCCCAGCGTAAAACTCAGCGGCCGCAGGCAGAACCCGTCCGGATAGGAAACCGACAGGCCGGCCACTTCCAATATTGGTTCAGACATACCGGTTTTCCCCCCTGACCCAGATTTTTTCCAGTTCCCGCGCAAACAGCCGCACATACAGCACGGTCAACAACAGCATCCCCACCGGCGGCAGCAGCCACCATTTCCAGTATTCGGTAAAATAAATCCCCCGGAAGGAAACGCATTTCTGAATCATCATCCCCCAGGATTTTGCCAGCGGGTCGGAAAGCCCCAGATAAGCCAGCGACGCCTCCTGTAACACCGCTTTCCCGATCACTGCCAGACTGTTTACGCAGAGCAGCGGCATCAATTCCCGCGCCATATGGCTGCAAAACAGCGCCCACGGGCCCGCCCCGCAGCTTTTGGCAAGCCGCAGGTACCCGCTTTGCTGTAGAGAAACCGTCTTTGCGCGGATGATTTTGGCGACCGGCGCCCAGGAAAACAGCGCCACCACCCAAACGATATTCCACATGCTTTGCCCCAGGAAGGCCCCCACCAGGATCATGACCGGCAGCTGGGGCGCTGTCAGCAGCACCTCCATCACAAAGCTGAGCGCGGTATCGGCCGCTTTCCCACCGCACCCGGCAGCAATCCCCAGCGCCCCGCCCAGCAGGAACGCCAGCCCGCCTGCCGCCAGGCCGATGCCCATGCTGGAGAAAAACCCGGCGCAGATTTGTGCAAAAATGTCGATTCCCAGGTCGTCGGTGCCCAGCCAATGGGAAACGGAGGGCGGCTCGAGCGAATCCCCGGAAGGGATTTGCGCAGGATGGGGATAAAACAATACCCCGCCCAGGCAGACCAGCGCCGCCAGCAAAAACGCCGCGCAGGCCCATTTTGCACCTTTGGTCATCCCAATTCCCTCCCTTCCGCCTTTGCCCCCAGCAGGTCGGCGCAGAACAGGCTGATGCAGAGAAGCGCCGCCGAAAGCAGGAATCTCCCCTGGATCATCGGGTAATCCCGGTAGGCCACCGCCTCCCGCAGCGCCTTGCCCAGCCCGGGGTATGCAAACACATTCTCCACCAAAACCGTCCCGCCCACCGCGCGGCCCACGCTTAAAAAAGCTTTTGCACGCAGCGGCGGCAGGCTGTTGCGCAGGATGTATTGCAGCCGGATACGCATCCGCGCCAGCCCCTTTGCCTGCGCGCCAAGTAAAAACGGCTTTTCCAGGGCGGTGAGGAAGCTTGCGCGCGCAGTGAAAAAGAATCCCGGCGCCATCCCCAATGCGAGAGTAAGGATGGGCAGCGCGCTGTGCCACAGGATGTCGGCAAGCGCTCCCCATACGCTCGTATACTCCAAAAATGGGGTCATTCCTCCCGAAAGTGGGAACCACCCGAGCCGTCCTGCCACAAAAAACAGCAACAGCACGCCGGTCAAAAAGGCCGGCAGTTCGGCCAGCACCGAAAAAACAAGATAGGCGGCCCGATCGGCGCGCGGCTTCTGCACACACCAAAGCGCAGCAGCGCAGCCGGCCGCCAGGCTGACAGCCAGCGCCGCCCCCATCACCCAAAGGCTCCAGGGGGCGCGTTCCAGCAGCGCCTGCGACACCGGCTTTTTATAAAAAATGCTTTCGCCCAGTTCCCCCCGCAGGTTCTGACCGAGCGTTTTTAAAAATTGCTCCCCCAGCGGCCGGTCCAGCCCGTAATAGCTGCGCAGCATTTCCCGCTGTTCTGCGGAATAACCGCCGTCCATATCCTCCCCCGAAACCGCGGAGGTGTATTGCAGCGGGTCGCCCGGCATCAGCCGCGGCAGGAAAAAATTGGCCGCATAGATCACGATAAATACGCATACCAGCTGCAACGCCCGCCGCTTCACGACGCTTCCCCCCGATTCATGTAGGAAAGCCGGTTCTGTTCTGCCTGCTGGTAATCGCAGGTCTTCATCCAGCCGTCATAATGCGCCTTGCGGTAGATCGAATAACTGGTCTGGGTCGCCACCACGACCAGCGGTATCTCCTCGCTGATCTGCCGTTGCAGCTGTTTAAAGAGCTCCACCCGCTTCTGGAAATCGGTTTCCTGCTGCTGGGCTTCCGCCAGTTCGGTGATCGCCGGGCTGCTGTACCCGATCGGTCCCATATTGTGCGGCCCGCCGCCCTGGTTTTTGGCGATGTCCGAAAAAACCGTGCGCAGATAGGCCGGCGCCCGCCCGCCCCAGCCGCCGTTCCCGACCAAAGCGAACCCATATTCGCCTGCATTTACCATCCCATCGCGCACCGCCGAATCATACGCCTGCACCTCCACGCCGATGCCCGCCGCCTCCAAATCCAGCTTGAGCAATTCGGCGATTTTGACGTCGTCGCCGGAATTGGCGGCCAGCAGGGTGACTTCCAGCCCCATTCCCGCAAAAGCCGCCTTTGCCGCCTGCGGGTCGTAAGGGTACTGTACGCACGCAGGGTTATAATAGATGCTCCCCGCAGGCGCATACCCGGCGCTGCCCACCGTCCCGAGCCCGCGGAATACCTTATCCACCACCGCCTGCCGGTCAAGGGCCGCATAAAGCGCCTGCCGCAGCTGGATATCCAGAAATTCCGGGTATTTTTCGAAATTGATCAGCAGCTTATACCCCATATCGTTTTCTTTTGCGATCATGCCGATCTCAGGATCATTGCTGTATTGTCCGTACAGATCGCCCGGCATGGAAGCGATGTCAATTTCCCCGTTCTGGAATGCCAGCAGCTCATCCCCCACCGGCACAAACTGGATTTTCTCCGCTGCCGGCTCCCCGGCACAGAAATCGTCAAACGCGATGAATTCATAGCTGCCGTCCGCACCGTTATAGGCGGAAAATTGGTATGCCCCGCTGCCGATGAAGGCGTCCGCTTCGCTGTAGGACATCGGGTCGTCCACATCCCGCCAGATATGTTCCGGCAGGATTTCAAACCCGCCCAGCGCCATCAGCGTATCCGCATCCGCCTGCCGCACGGTCATGCGCACTGTGTGTTCCCCCACCGCTTCACAGCGTTCGATCAGGAAGGAGTCCCCTGCCCCCAGCGGGTTGCTGACCGGCGGGAATTTCCGGTAGTATTCCACCGTAAAGGCCACATCCTCCGCCGTCAACGGCTCCCCGTCATGGAATTTTGCATCCTCCCGCAGGGTAAAGGTGTAGACATTTCCATCCTGCTGCCAGGACTTTGCCATCCATCCCACCGGCCCCTGCTCGTCCATCTCCAGCAACGATGCAAAAATCAGGTCTTTTTTTGCATTTCCCGGCCCGCGCGCCGCATGCAGATATGGATTCGGCGCGCCCCAGTCGGTCCCCCCGGCCAGCCGCAGCGCCGCCACCCGCCCATTCTCCGGCTGGGTTTTCTGTCCCTCCTGCTGCGCCGGAGCGCAGGCCGAAAGCAACAGGAATATCGCCGCCAGCAGCAGGCAAATCCCCTTTTGCCTCATTTTTTTGCCTCCTTTTCCCCACCGCAGCCTTTTTCATAGCAGTCCAGGCAGAGTATTTCCCCATTTTTCACCCGCAGCCAAGGCTCCGCCGTCATCTCCCCGCACCGCGCGCAGGGCGCCGAGGAAAACAGCCTTGCGCGCTCCGGCATCGGGAAATCCGGCTCCCGCAGATCGAACAAGCTTTCCAGCGGCGCATTTCGCAGGTAAGCGATCTTTTCTTCCTTTTCCATCGGCGGCAGCGGTTTGAGCGCCAGCCGCACCCCTTTGCCGGTTTCCCGGCAAAAAAAGGTAAATACCTGCTTGCCCCTGCGCCGGAACAGCAGGTTGCCCTTGCCCGCGCTGCATCCGAGCACGACCTGGATGGCGTCCACCCCGCAGGCGTCGTTCTCCGCCACACAGACCACCTGTTCATCGGGCGAAAAGCCCATCCCCAGCAGTTGTCCCGCATACCGCGCCGCAGCAAACCCAATGGCCAGCCCGCCGCAGCGATGCCCATGGAATGCCACGCAGCTTTCCCATAATTTTTCCATATCCATCCCGCTGTTTCCCCTTTCCAGGCATAAAAAAACAGCCCCAGGCTGCATATTTTCCAATATGCAAGCGCCTGCTGGCCGCCCTGACAATTCCCTTCATCATATGCTGCAACCCCGGCTCTTGCCGGGCCTATTTTGCTTCTGCAAAATTTTCTATATCTTAGCATATCCCTCCCGGCTTTGTCAAATCCACTGTACGCCGTTCCGGACAACTACTTCAGGAAGGATGCTTGCATTTTTTATAAAAGATTGTAAAATAGAGTTAGATTTTATGTAAAAATAATCCTCCGGGCGGTGTAAAAATGCAGCTTTTTTGTGTGGACAGGCTTTTGGGCAAAACGCCTGCCTGCGGGGAGATTCCATCCCTGCGCGGCCTCTTTTTAACCACTTTCCATCTGGCATGGCCTTCGATCACCGAATCCTTTCTGATCGCACTGGTTTCGATGGTGGATACCATCATGGTCAGCTCGCTCGGCACCGAAGCGATCGCCTCGGTCGGGCTCACCACCCAGCCCCGGCTGATCGGGCTTTCGATCTTTGTTTCGCTCAACGTCGCCGTATCCGCCATTGTAGCGCGCCGGCTGGGGCAAAACGACCGGGAGGACGCCAACCGCGTGCTGGTGCAGGCAATGCTGATTACCCTCGCGCTCACCGCGATTGTCAGCGCCGTCTGTGTATTTTTTGCCGACCCGATCCTCCGCTTCGCCGGCTCCGCCCCCGATACGCATGCGGAAGCGGCGGCATATTTCCGGATCGTCATGGGCGGCATGGTTTTCAATACCCTTTCGCTGGTCATCAACGCAGCGCAGCGGGGGGCGGGCAACACCAAGATCGCCATGCGCACCAATCTGACCTCCAATCTGGTCAATGTCTTTTTCAATTACCTGCTGATCGGCGGCAATTTTGGGTTCCCGCGCCTGGGGATCCGCGGGGCGGCGATCGCAACGGTCATCGGTACCGTGTTTGCCTGTGTGATGAGTTTGCGTTCGGTTTCCCACCCGGAAAAATTTCTGCATCTGCGCTTTTCTGGCGGATTGCATTTTGAGCGCAAAACCCTGCGTTCGATCGCCTCGATCGGCACCAGTACCCTGACCGAGCAGCTCTGTATGCGGTTTGGCTTCCTGGTTTATGCAATCATTGTCGCCCGCCTGGGGACGGCGGAATTTGCCGCCCACCAGATCGGCACCAACCAGATGTCCCTTTCCTTTGCCATCGGGGACGGGCTTTCGGTCGCCGGGATCGCGCTGGTCGGCCGCAGCCTGGGACAGAACCGCCCCGACCTTGCCAAATTATACGGCAGTATCGCCCAACGCATGGCCGTATGTTTTTCCTGCCTGTATGCCATTTTCTTTTTGACGTTGGGGTATTATGTTTTCCTGCTTTTTTCCCGGGACGAAGCAGTTTTGGCTTACAGCTCATTCATCATCCCGTTCATGGCGGTCATCACTTTTTTGCAGATTTCCTCCACCACCCTGCTCGGCTGTCTGCGCGGCGCAGGAGATACCTCCTATACGGCAATTATTTCGCTCATCAGTATCGGGGTCGTGCGTCCCATCTGCGGATGGGTATTATGTTATCCGCTGGGACTGGGGCTGCTGGGCGCCTGGCTCGGCCTGACTGTGGACCAGGTCCTGCGGCTGGTGCTCTCGATGCACCGGTTCCGCAGCGGGCGCTGGGCCAATCGGACGGTATAACAGGCGGCATACCTGGATTCGATTTCCTGTTTTGGGCAAAACTGTTGACAAAATGGTATCCAAATGCTATATTTTAAAGCGTCAATCAAAAGGGGAGCTCGTACACGGGCTGAGAGGGAGTTTTGGAACTCCGACCCTGGAACCTGATTTGGATAATGCCAACGTAGGGAACAGCTGTGATACATCGCGGGATGTGCCCTGTTGGCACATCCCGTTTTCAATTACATAAGGAAAGAAGTGTCCGCCATGCAAACCACCCAGATCAAAAAACTTACCCTTGCCGGGCTGCTGATCGCAGTCGGTGTCGTCTGTTCGGCCTTTTATATCCCGATCGGCGCTTCCAAATGTTTCCCCATCCAGCATATGGTCAACGTGATCGCCGGGATATTGCTCGGCCCCTGGTATGCCTGCGGGATGGCGTTCGCCACCTCCCTGCTGCGCAACCTGATGGGGACCGGCAGCCTGCTGGCATTCCCCGGCAGCATGATCGGCGCGCTGTGCTGCGGCTTGCTTTACCGGCGCACCAAACGGCTGGTCCTGGCTTATGCGGGCGAGATCATCGGGACAGGCATCCTCGGCGGGCTTGCCTGCTACCCGGTCGCCGTCTTTTTGATGGGGCAGGAAGCCGCCCTGTTTGCCTATGTCCTGCCTTTCCTGGTCAGCACCCTCGGCGGCGCGACCATTGCCATCCTGGCGATTGGCGCCCTGCAGAAAACCAGCCTGCTCGGGCAGTTCCAGCTGGCTTTGAGCACCCGGAAATAATGCCCTCTGCGGGCGTACTTTTACCCATCCAATCTTGTTGGGAGGCTGTCCATGTTTGAGCAAATCTTTGCCAACGTCGCAAAAGAGACGCCGCTGGTGCACTGCATCACCAATTATGTCACCGTAAACGACTGCGCCAATATCCTTTTGGCCTGCGGGGGATCGCCGATTATGGCGGATGACGAACGGGAAGCGGAGGAAATCGCCGCCCTTTGCCGCGGGCTGGTCATCAACATCGGAACCCTCAACCCCCGCACCATCCCTGCGATGTATAAGGCTGGGCAGAAGGCGAACCAGCTTTGTCACCCGGTCATTCTCGACCCGGTTGGGGCGGGCGCATCCACCCTGCGCACCCAGACCGCCCTCGGCCTGATACAGCAGGTGCAGTTTTCGATCATCCGCGGCAATGCGTCTGAAATCCACGCGCTTGCCGAAGGGACCGGCAGTACCCAGGGGGTGGATGCCAGCCGGGCAGATGCGACGACCGAAGAAAATCTGCCGCAGGCTGCTGCGTTTGCCAAATCCTTTGCCAAAAAAACCGGCGCAGTCATCGCCATTACCGGCGCGATCGACCTTGTTGCGGATGGCGATACCGCCTTTGCCATCCGCAACGGCCATCCGATGATGTCGAGGATCACCGGCTGCGGCTGTATGCTTTCGGCCATGATGGGCGCTTATGCCGCTGCGAACCCCAGCCAGCCGCTGCTTGCCGCAGCGGCTGCCACCTGCGTGATGGGGCTTGCCGGCCAGATCGCCGCGCAGCAGCCCCAGGCTGTGGGCAACGCCAGTATGCGCACCGCGCTGATCGACGCGGTCTGCCGTATGGATATCCAAACCCTGATAGGAGGCGCAAAGATTGAAACTCGATAAAAAACAGCTGCTGCTTTATGCCGTCACCGACCGCGCCTGGCTTCGCGGGAATTCGCTTGCATCCCAGGTGGAACAGGCGGTAAAAGCCGGCGTTACCTTTGTCCAGCTCCGGGAAAAGGGGCTGGGCTTTGACGACTTTTTAAGCCAGGCCAAGGCGGTCAAACAAATTACCGACCGTTACGGCGTGCCGTTTGTCATCAACGATAATGTGGAAGTTGCCCTGGCGTGCCATGCGGACGGGGTACATGTCGGCCAGGAGGATATGCAGGCACAGAAGACGCGGGAACTGCTCGGTCCGGATAAAATCATCGGCGTTTCCGCCCATTCGGTCGAAGAAGCGTTGGCTGCCGAGCGCGCAGGCGCTGATTATCTCGGCGTGGGGGCAGCCTTCTCGACCTCGACAAAACCGGAAGCCGGCGCCCTGCCGCACACCGCCTTCCGGGAAATCTGCCGCGCTGTGCAGATACCGGTTGTCGCCATCGGCGGCATCCAGGAGGATAATATCATGCAGCTGGCAGGCGCAGGGCTTGCCGGGGTGGCGGTGGTTTCCGCCATTTTTGCGCAGGAAGATATCCCCGCCGCCGTCAAACGGCTGCGCAGCTGCGTGGAAAGGATGGTATCCGCATGCTGAGAGGCGCGATCTTTGATATGGACGGGACGTTGCTCGATTCGATGCCTTCCTGGGAACATGTGGCTGACCGTTATCTTGCGCAGAAAGGCATCGGCCCGGTGCCCGGCATCCGGGAGCAGGTGCGTTTTTTGAGCATGGAGCAAACCGCTCATTTTGTGCGGGAACGTTTCCCGATCTCCGACCCGCCCGGGCAGATCATGGACGAGATCAACCGTCTGGTGGAGAACGCCTATCTGTATGAGATCCCCGCCAAACCGGGGACAAAAGACTTCCTTGCGCGGCTGCAATCGATGGGGGTGCGTATGTGCGTCGCAACGGCCACCGACCGCTATATGGCCGAACCTGCCCTGCGCCGGAATGGGCTGCTCCCCTATTTTGATTTTGTGCTCACCTGTACCGAAACCGGGACAGGTAAGGATACCCCCGAAATTTTCCGGCAGGCGCTCGGGCGTCTGGGCACCACCCGGCAGGATACGCTGGTATTTGAAGACGCCATCCATGCCATCCGCACCGCTGCCGGAGATGGGTTCCGGGTAGTGGCTGTGCGGGACGAAAGCATGCGCGAGTACGAAACGGAAATTCGTGCAATCGCGGAGCAATATCTGGATATTATTACAGACTGCGAGGTAAATATATGAGAAAAGCATTGACCATCGCCGGCAGCGATTGCAGCGGCGGCGCCGGGATTCAGGCGGATTTGAAGGCCTTCAGCGCACACGGTGTATATGGTATGAGTGCGATCGTTTCGGTTGTGGCGGAAAATACCGCGCGGGTCATTGATATCTTCGATGTCAGCCCGGATATGATCGCCAAACAGATCGACGCCGTATATGAGGATATCCCGCCCGACGCCGTCAAGGTGGGGATGCTTTCCCAACCCTGCTGTATGGCTGCCGTCGCGGGAAAAATCCAGGAATATCAGATGCAGAAGGTGGTCATCGACCCGGTCATGTACGCCAAAAATGGATGCCCGCTGATGGACCCGGGCGCAATCGACCAGCTGATCGAAACGGTCATCCCGCTTGCCTACCTGCTCACCCCCAATATCCCGGAAGCGGAAAAAATTTCCGGGATACAGATACAAAATCAGGCTGATATGAAAGAAGCCGCCCGGAAAATCCTTGCTATGGGCTGCCGCGCTGTGCTGATCAAAGGCGGGCATGCCGTAGGGGACGCCGTCGACCTGCTTTATGACGGGGAAGCATTTTATCCATTCAGCGCCCAGCGCATCCAAACAAAAAATACCCATGGCACCGGCTGCACCTATTCCTCCGCCATCACCGCCAATCTGGCTTTGGGCTACCCGCTGCAGGAGGCGGTCGGGCGTGCAAAAACCTATGTCACCACAGCGATCCGCCATTCGCTGGCCATCGGCAACGGCTGCGGCCCGACCCACCATTTCTGGGACCTCTACCGCCATGGGCTTTCCGGGGACGCCGACCTGCTGGATTGAAACAGGCGCAGAACCAATATTGGCTGACATTTCGTCAATCATACTGTCCGGTTTCTGCAAATAATAATACAACCTGTTAAAAAATGTTGTAAACAGCAACTTTTTCAACAGGTTGTTATTTTTTATGTTATTTTATCCGCTTACTCTTCAAATATTGGGGTATCATTGTCTTGACTGCTTTCCCCTATGGTTGGAACAGCCAAATTAATAATTGAGTTGCTACCCATAGGGATATCACCCCAATACTGCCCATTTTGCAAATAAATATCTTCATACATACAAGGGACAACCCATTCGAGCGGCTCCAAGCTAAGCACACCATAATAAATCGAACCGTCGGCAGCATACATGCCAGCAATTACCCCTGCGACATGATGTTCTATATCTGTCACAGTCAATAATTCGGGTTGGGATTTTGACCCCACTGCGGCATAGTAGGCGCCGGTAAATGGGGTTCCATCCTGGTGATAAAAAGAATAATAACCATCCGTCTGCTGAATAAAAACGATAATCGTATCCAAAGTGCCCTCTGGTGTAAAATAAGGGTACGAAAGTTGTGTTGGAAACGATTCCGGATCGGGCAGTGAACTTTCCGGGACAATATCAGATTCCATGGATGCAGAAGATTCAGATTGCATTTGTTGTGAAGAAACTGTTGGGGTCGATGTTTCATGGCGGAACACTGGCGTTTCCTTTGCCATCGTTTCAGAAACGACAACCGAATAAGCATCGGACTCCATTCCCTGTTCAGAGGACAGAAATAACGGATGATACAAAACTGCATACACAAGGCTCAACCCTGCTGCACCAGACAGCACCCAGGTGAGCCATTTCCGCCGCTTGTGCGTATCTGGCGCAGGACGCTGCTCAAAAGGTATGGGATGTTCTGTATCTTTCCGTTTTCCTGATGAGGCAAAATGAAAGTCCTCCCGAAAATCTTTAGGAGTGTTAGGTGTCATTTAGGATATTGCCTCCGTTTAATTTCACATGTCTTTGTATTCCTTGATAGATGCATTCTGGTACAAACTGTTTTAAAAGATTCCATTCATTTTCCTTTATCCATTTCCTAACTTGTGTAGCATTTACAGTTTTTTCATCAATCTGTAAACGGGGAATCTCAAGCACTTCTATACCTAAATCCACCAATAGCTTTTTCATCTGCTTATTGTACTCATTTGTAATCGGATCCAGAGGTTCTTCTCCAACAAACCGTTTTGTAACCTTCAAAGCTGGTGCAACCTTGGTGGCAAAAAAGGTTAAATCTTTTGACGCGTCAAAATTTGTTACACCCACTTCTTCTTTTGTAAAATATTTAGGGAAAGTAACCGAAGAAATCACAAATTTGCCGCTGGGCAATACGGTGACCCGCGATAAATCAGCAACCCCCTCCTTTACCATCTGAAAACGCTCTGCAAAAGAAAACTCTGATAAATCTTCCTCCACCACCAGAATATATAAATGATCCGTCATATTTAACGCTGTTTCGATCAGGTACCGGTGGCCATAGGTAAACGGATTACAGTTCATAACGATCGCCCCGGCGTTTGCAGGATGATCTTGCGATATCTGCTTGAGCTGACTCACAAAAGATGCCATTTCACCGTCTATTAGTATCTGATCCATCAGGGCAGCATAGGGCGTAGGATTATAAGTTTCTGTTTTATTCTCCAATATCCAGGTGTTCAAAATGAGATCTGCAATCATAGTATAACCCATATAGCCCACATGGAAATTATCAGTATAAATTTCAATAAATTCATG
>CALXGW010000166.1 GCA_944387965.1 uncultured Anaerotruncus sp.
ACGAACAGGTCCGCTCCTTCCACCCGCGCGCTGATATTTCCAGCTGTACCGAGCACATATCCTTTTTCGCACATGGTTTTACATCCCCAAAGCACCTGTTCCTTTGCTTTTTGCAATGCTTCGGCCTGCATAACAAGTCCCCTTTCTACCCAATCAGCTATAAGTGGCCGGATAATCGATATCTGCGTTGGCTACATCCCAAGGCCATACCGATACATATTGCCCATCCTGGATCTGGACGAATGCCGGTACTGCTTCCATATTGATGTTCGTATGCTGTACGCCATTGATCTCTGCATCGGTAAATTCGATCGCATCATATGGTACGATGAACGGCGTCCCATCCGGGAACTGTGCGCCTTCGAACCGGCAGGTAGACAGCTGGTTCTGCACGCCCGCCGGAGTGACTTCGCCATCTGCCGCAAGCGCCATTTCGAAAATATTCTTATACAGCCAGATCGCTGTATAGGTCATGCAGGAATGCCCGTTCATATCCGATCCGAAACGTTCTTTGAAGCGGTTATTGACTTCAATGCCGCGCGGGGAATCCGGTGCAAATTCAGTCAGGGTGACCATCCCGTTCGAGTTCGCACCCGTATTTTCAATATAGGTCGGGTCGATATACCCGGTCGCTTTACTGATAAAGATCGGCGGCGCATAATTGAGTTCTTTCATTGTATTGGTTGCCAGGATGGCGTCCGCAATATACTGGTCTGCAAAGATAAAATCTGCATCTGTCTGCATCATGGTCAAAATTTCTGCCGAAAGGTCGCTCGCATTGGAATTATGGATGACTTCCTTTACAATCTCAAACCCATACTCGCCTGCAAATTCCCGCGCACCTTCTACCAGTTCCTGACCAAGGATCGAGTTATCGGTAAAGACCATACAGGTTTTGAAATCCTGGCCCAGTTTTTCACTCGCTTCGGTTGCAAATTTAAACATGTTGTTGACACTGATCAGGTTGGTAAGCGCCAGGCGATAGAAATACTGATAACCATGTGTCGTCAACGCTGTCGAAGAAGAAATGGCTGATACAAACGGCATCTGATACCGTTCTGCAACCTGCGCAACCACCTCTGTCACCGAGCTTTGGTAACAGCCCACCAGTGCGACGATATCCCCTGTGGTAATCAGCCTTTCCGCTTCAGACATACCGATCTTCGGGTCACCTTGGGAATCGCCCCAAACGATTTCAATCATCCGCCCGTTTACACCGCCGGCAGCGTTCACTTCATCCACTGCCATGTCAATACCATTTTTACAGTTCTGCCCGATTGCAGCCACACTGCCGGTCAGCGGATAGATTGCCCCGATTTTCAGGGGCTCTTCACTGCTACTCTCTTCCGAAGCGCTGGAGGAAGCCTGGGATGACGCTGTTTCCCCGCTGGACTGCGTCTGGGTGCCGCTGGAGCAAGCGGTAACAAATATGCATCCCGCCGCCAGAATCAGCGCTAGAACCTTTTTTAACATTTGATATGCCTCCTTTAAATTGTTTTTACGATCTCTTCTGCAGCACAAAGCCTTTCCGGCTTATTAGAACCCAAGATATGCTTTTTTGACCTCTTCATTTCCCAAAAGTTCGCTTGCAAGGCCACTAAGCCGGATCGTACCATTTTCCAGCACATAACCCCTATCGCTTACCTTCAGCGCCTTACGGACATCCTGTTCAATTAAAACCACTGTCACGCCCTGTTTTACCAATAATTTGGCTACTTCCATGATCTGATCTACGATATTGGGCGCCAATCCCAAAGAAGGTTCGTCAAAAAGCAGCATTTTCGGCATGGACATATATGCTCGTGAGATTGCCAGCATCTGTTGCTCGCCGCCTGAAAGGGTCCCGGCCAGCTGGTTTTTGCGTTCTTCCAAGCGCGGGAACCACTCGTAAACCTGTTTGAGATTTTCTTTCATCGCCGCCCTTGCCTGTTTGCTGAAGGCGCCCAATTCCAGGTTTTCATAAACGCTCATTTCCCGGAACAGCTGCCGGCCTTCCGGTACCTGTACAAATCCCTTTTGCAGGATCAAATGGGAAGGCATATTGGCAATTTCTTCCCCCCGGAACAGGATACTTCCCCGCATCACCGGCAGCAGCCCGGAAAGCACCCTTGCAATTGTCGTTTACCAGCGCCATTGCTTCCCACAATACTGACGATTTCGCCTTCCTGTACCTCCAGGTTGATATCCCAAAGCACTTGCGTTTTGCCATAGGCAACATTGACATTTTCCAGCTTAAGCACCGTCATTCTCCTTTCCCAAATAGACTTCAATGGTCAAAGGATCGTTCATGACAGTTTCGGGCGTCCCTTCCGCAATCTTTTCGCCATGGTGCAGGACGATAACCTTGCCGCACAGGTTTACCACTGCATGCAGCACATGTTCGATCATAAAAATCGTGATACCTGTTTCCCGATTGATTTTGCGTACCAGCTCGATGCATTCGATCGTTTCGGTTGGATTCAACCCCGCCATTACCTCATCCAACAACAATAAATCCGGTTTGGTAGCCAGCGCCCTTGCCAATTCCAGCCGTTTTTGATCCGGTGTGCTCAATTCTTTTGCGATAAACCCTCTTTGATGGGAAAGCCCGGTTAGTTCTAGCACCTCCCCCGCCATTTGCTGCGCCTGGCGATAGGAGGAACAGCCGCTTTTCCCAAAAAATGCCCCCGACATCACATTTTCTTCTACCGTAAGATTGGCCAGCGGCTTCATGATCTGAAACGTCCTGCCAATCCCCAATCTGGAACATTGATATGGTTTAAAACCGGTAATATCCTGCCCTTTATAAAACACTTTCCCTTCTGTTGGACGGAATACCCCGCTGAGCATATTGAAAACGGTTGTTTTTCCCGCACCATTTGGTCCGATCATCCCGGAGATCTCCCCCTGCGGGATTTCAAAGTCCACCTGGTTAACCGCCTTGAGTCCCTGGAAATGTTTGGACAGCTTTTCTACTTTAAGCATCTTTCCCACCTCCGGCACTTCCGCTGCTTTCCAGCTTTTTTTGTACCGCTTGCTGGCGTTTTTTCCGGATCCGATAATTTTGATACCATCCCAACAGCCCTTTTGGCTGGATGCGGATCACAATGATTAAGACCAGAGCATACAAAACCGTATTGATCCCGCTAATCACAGAGCCAAAATTTGCCCGCAAAAACTCGGAGAGCGGGATCAGGATAATGGCGCCCAGAAGTGGGCCAACTGCAAAATCCAGGCCCCCGATAACCGCCGGCAACACCATTTCCACCGAATAAGTCATCAGCATCAGATCCGGGTCGACAAACCGGATATAAACGGCATAGAACGAACCTGCCAATGATGTCAGCGCCACACTGATGAAGATAGCTGCCAATTTATAATGCACGGTATTGATCCCTACCGCTTCTGCTGTGTCTTCATCTTCCCGGATGGTTTTAAATGCATATCCCAGTTTGGACCGGTCGATGGCAAATACGATCGCAGATACGATCACCAGCAGCCCCAAACTCAGATAATAGTATGGTACCTTGCTCATGAACCGCAGCATTGCAAAGGAATCTTCGCCAAAAGGCAGCAACATCCCGGAAGCCTTGTTG
>CALXGW010000167.1 GCA_944387965.1 uncultured Anaerotruncus sp.
CGGGGTCATTCCAAACAGGCTTTCGATCAATTCCTGCCCTTCCAGCGAAAAACGATAGTGCAGCCGTTCCTTTTCCCGTATCTGGAACCCTTCCAACTGGTAATCCTCCTCGCGGTTTTCATACGGCTGTTCGTACAGGATCTCCTTCAGCCCGAAAAGATGCCTTGGCGCAGGATATACGGCGACAAAAAAACCGCCGGGCGCCAATACCCGCAAAAATTCTTCCGGGCAAAGCGGGGAAAATACGTTATAGCATACATCCATGCTCCCGCTCACCACCGGCATCCTGAACAGGCTGGCAACCGCAAACCTTGCCGGTTTGCATCGTACCGCCGCATGCCGGACAGCCGGCTTTGCAAGGTCGATCCCGTATACTGCCGGTTTTTTCCCGGCCTGCGTCAGCGCTTCATACAGCCGCGCCGCATAATATCCTTCGCCGCAGCCCGCATCCAAAATCCGCGGCATCTGTGTCCCGCAAAGGGAAAGGATGGTTTGGTTGAGCCGGTCGGAAAGCGGCTGATAGGACCCGCTATCGAGAAAACGGGTGCGCTTATGCACCATTTCCAGGTCATCCCCCGGCGTTTTGCTGTGCTTTTGATTGGCTTGCAGCAGATAAACATACCCCTGCGCCGCCATATCGTAATGATGCCCCTTTTTGCAGCGCATCGCCCGGCCTACCTCGTCCAGCGCGCCGCCGCAGACCGGACAAGCCAGCATACTGACCCCTCCCATCTGTTTTTTATCCTGATTAAGACCAGTATATCACATTTTTCCCGCCAGGCAATGCCGCAGACGCTTTTTTCCTGCGGCTGCCAAAGGGATTTTAAGGAGGAAGGCTTATGCCTTTGAAGCTTGTCGCCATCGACCTGGATGGCACCGCCCTTTGCAGCGACCACCAGACCCTCTCGCCCGCCAACCGGTTCGCCCTGCAGACATTGATTCAAAACGGGGTTGAAGTAGCCATTGCCACTGGGCGCACTTTTTCCCGCCTGCCGCAACCCCTTTTGCAGCTGCCCGGCATCCGTTATGCCATTACCTCCAACGGTGCGGCTGTGTGGTCGGTTTTGGAAAAGCGGGTGCTGTCCGGCTGCTATCTTTCCGCGCAGGATGCCACCGGCGTGCTCGACGCGCTTTGGGATCTGCCGCTATATATCGAAGCCTACTGCGACGGATGCAGCTATTCCGATATCATGCGCAAGCCTTTTTTTGAAACGCTGCCCGTCCCGGATGGGCAGCGGGGCGTTTACCTTCTGAACCTGACCTTCCTGCCCGATCTGCGCGCCTTTTTACAGGGGCCGCAGGTGCATATTGAAAAAATCCATCTGCCCTATATCCCGCAGGGATTACAGCTGGAGGTGCAAAAGCGGCTCTCCCGCTTCCCGGTGTTCTGCATCACCACCTCGCTGCGGGCAAATACCGAACTGAACGCCAGGGAAGCTGTCAAAGGCAACGGGCTGGCCTGGCTGTGCCGGCTGCTGGGTATCCGCCCGGACGAAGCCATGGCCATTGGGGACAACCAAAACGACCTCTCCATGCTGCAGTTCGCAGGGGTCAGCGCTGCGCCAGCGAATGCTGCTGCGCAAATACAGCGGGTAGTGGATTATGTTTCCACCTCCAACGATCAGGACGGGGTCGCAAACGCCGTCAAACGGTATTTCCCCCAACTGTTTTAAAATCTGCGGGTTAAAGCCCCCCGACATAAAAACTTTTGCATTTTTACGAAAATGTGCTATACTGGACTGCGGTATCGGCCTTGTGCATGTCCCAGCAAGAAGGAGGACGCTGAAATGAGCTCAAAATTACGGCAGTTCCTGCTGATTACAGTCAGCACCTTAATCATGGCCATCGGGACCTATTGCTTCAAATTCCCCAACAATTTTTCCTTCGGAGGGATTGCCGGCCTTTCGATCGTATTGGCAAAGCTGCTCCCATGGTCGGCTTCCACCATCAACCTGGTTTTTAATATCCTGCTGCTGATCGTCGGATTTTTCTTCCTGGGCAAAAGTTTTGGGATCATGACTGCTTACTCAAGCATGCTGCTTTCCCTGAGCCTTTCGGTGATGGAGCACTTTTTCCCGCTGGCTTCCCCCCTCACCAACCAGCCGCTCCTGGAACTCTGTTATGCGATCGCGCTGCCTGCGTTCGGGTCGGCCATCCTGTTCAATATCGGCGCTTCCAGCGGCGGTACCGATATCATCGCCATGATTTTACAAAAATATGTCCATGCCGACCACATCGGTGCGCCGCTTTTTGCCACCGACGTCCTGATCGCTGTTGCCGCCTGTTTCGTTTTCGATATCCAGACCGGTCTGTTCTCCTTTATCGGCCTGATGGCAAAATCCCTGGTGATCGACAACGTCATTGAAAGCATCAACCTGTGCAAATACTTCAATATCATCTGCGATAACCCCGAACCGATCTGTGATTTCATCGTCAAAACCCTTCACCGCGGCGCGACCGTCTGCGACGCTGAGGGCGTTTTTACCCACGGGAAAAAACACATCATTTTTACCGCCCTCAAACGCCCGCAGGCGATGCTGCTGCGGCAATATGTGCGTTCGATCGAACCGCATGCCTTTATCTTAATCACCAATACCAGCGAGATCATCGGCAAAGGGTTCCGCAACGGTTGAGCGCAGGCTTTCCCCTGCATGCGGCCCTTGCTCCATACCGGATGCCCACAGAAGACGATAAAAGCCCTCCCCGTTTCTTTGGCACTTCTGCGAAAGGAACGGGAAGGGCTTTTTTATGTCCGCAGGCTTATGCCGCCGCGGGCGTTTTGTTCATCCGGAAAACGCGCTTGCGCAAGATCAGGTAACACGTCATATGGGCGGCCGCTGTGACGACCCAGGACACCGGATAGGAAATATACAGCGAAAGCTGGGTATGGTATGCCGCAAAGATGGTCATGATCCATATAATCCGCAAAATACATGCGCCGGTCAGCGATACGAGCATCGGCAGCACCGAATATCCCAGCCCGCGGATGCTGCCTGCGGTGACGTCCATCAGCCCGCAGGTAAAATACGGCACACAGACTGCCTGCATGCGGTAAAGGCCATAACCGATCACCTGCGGGTCGGGGGAATAGATCCCCAAAAGCTGATTCCCCAGCAGATACGCGCCGACCCCCAATACGATGCCGATGGCGCTCACCAGCGCCAAACATTCCAGCAAAACACGGTCGATCCGCTTGAAATTGCCGGCGCCCATATTCTGGCTGGTAAAACTCAGCGAAGTCTGGTATACGGCGCTCATAGCCGTATAGACAAACCCTTCAATATTGCTCGCCGCCGTGTTCCCCGCCACCACAAGCGACCCAAACGAGTTGATCGACGACTGGATCAGGATATTCGAGGTGTTGAAGACCACGCTTTGCAGCCCGGCAGGCAGCCCGATACGCAAAATCTGTTTCAGGCGTTCCTTATGGATACGCAATTCGGAAAAATGCAGGCGGCAAAGGCCGTTGCTCCTGGCCAAACAAAGCAGGATAAGCGCGGCGGAAATCGTTTGGGAGATGATCGTCGCCAGCGCGACGCCAGCCACCCCCAAGCCAAACCGGATGACAAACACCAAGTTCAGCACGACATTGACAATCCCGGCGATCAAAAGGAAATACAGCGGCCTCCTGGTATCCCCCACCGCCCGCAGGATCGCTGCGCCGAAGTTATAGAGCAGCACCGACGGCATCCCGATAAAATAAATCCGCAGGTAAAGCGTCGACTGGTCGATCACGTCCCCGGGCGTACCCATCATTTCGAGCATTGGGCGCGAGAGCCCCAACCCCACGAAAATCATCACAAACCCGGAAACC
>CALXGW010000168.1 GCA_944387965.1 uncultured Anaerotruncus sp.
CTTCTTCCGAAGCGGCTTCCAGCGCCGCCGAACCGGCTTCCTCCAGTGAGGAAAGCAGTCCGGCTTCCGGCGAAACCTATGAAGTCGGCCTGATCCAGCTGATGGACCACACCTCCCTCAACCAGATTCGGGATTCTTTGATGGAGGAACTGGAAGCGCTTGGTTATGGCGACCGGATCAATATGGATTATCAAAATGCGCAGGGCGAACAGACCAACCTGAATTCAATTTCCCAGAAATTTGCCGGCGACCAGAAAGATCTGATTATTTCCATCGCGACCCCGGCTGCCCTCTCGGCAGCAGCTGCTGCGCCGGATATCCCGCAGGTCTTTTCCGCCGTGACCGACCCGGTTTCGGTCAAGCTGGTCGAAAACCTCGATGCACCGGAAGGCAATATCACCGGTACCTCGGACGCCATCCCGGTTGACCAGGTATTTACCCTGATGCAGAAGCTGACCCCGAATGTCAAAACAGTCGGCTTGGTCTACAATTTGGGCGAGCCCAACTCGGTTTCGGTCATTGAACAAGCCAAAGCATATCTGGAAGCAAATGGTTTTTCCTATGTAGAAGCTACCGTTACCAATGTCGGCGAAGTGCAGCAGGCCGCCCAGTCGCTGGTCGGCAAATGCGAAGCATTTTATACCCCGATCGATAATACCGTCGCTTCCGCAATGGCGATCTATGCGGATGTTGCCCGTCAGGCGGGGCTCCCGATCTATACCGGCGCCGACTCGATGGTAATTGACGGCGGCTTCGCAACCGTCGGTATCGATTATACCCTGCTCGGCAAACAGACTGCCGCTATGGTGGTCAAGGCGCTGGAAGGCACCCCGATCAGTGAGATCCCGGTGGAAACCCTGACCAATTTTGCCACCGTCGTGAATACCACCACCGCTGCAGATATCGGCGTCACCATCCCGGACGATGTCCTTTCCTCGGCGATCGTCGTGGAATAAACCTTTGATGATGAGATGCAACACTTCCGGCAGGGGCGATATGCCCCTGCCAAAAACCTTTTTTGGAAAGCGTGATCGAAAATGACTTTAATTGCTTTACAGGGCGCAGTGGAACAGGGATTCATCTATGCGTTGATGGCGTTGGGGCTGTTTGTTTCCTACCGTATTTTAAATATCGCCGATCTGACGGTGGACAGCAGTTTTACCCTGGGCGCCGCAGTGTCGGCTGTGTTTGCCAGCATCGGGCATCCGTATTTTGGGCTACTGCTGGCAATCTGCGCCGGATGGGTGGCCGGGATGTGCACCGCCTTTTTGCAGACAAAGCTGCAAATCCAGCCGATCCTGGCCGGAATCCTCTCGATGACGGCGCTGTATTCCATCAACCTGCTGATTATGGGCGGGAAATCCACCATTTCCCTTTTAAAGACGGAAACCCTGTTCACCCTGTTTTCCGGGGATTATGCCAAGCTTCCCGGTGCGATTGCGTTTGCGCTTTTGGCCGGCGTTTTCCTGGTGGTGTTTTTCCGCACCCAGTTGGGGCTGTGTATCCGGGCGACCGGGGATAACGAGGATATGGTCCGTTCCTCCTCGATCAATACCGATCTTGTCAAATTTATCGGCCTGGGGCTTGCAAATGCGCTTGTGGCGCTTTCCGGCTCCCTGCTGGCCCAGTATCAGAGCTTTGCCGACCTGAGCATGGGTATCGGTACTGTCGTCATCGGCCTGGCTTCGCTCATCATCGGCGAAGTCATATTCGGACGCCCGAATATCCCGCGCAATGTCCTTTCGGTCATTTTGGGGTCGATCCTCTACCGGGTAATTATCTCGTTTGTGATGGCGCGGGGCCTCTCCCCCAACTATTTGAAGCTGCTTTCCGCTTTGATTGTCATTATTGCGATTTCCTATCCGGTCGTCATCCAGCGCTACCGGTTCTATCAGCTGAAAAAGGAGGCGGCCCGCAATGCTTGAACTGAAAAAGGTGTGTAAAACTTTTTTCCCCAATACGCCCAATGAGCGTAAAGCGTTGATTGACATCGACCTGAAACTGGAAAAGGGCGATTTTGTCACCATCATCGGCGGCAACGGCGCAGGAAAATCCACCCTGTTCAACTCCATTGCCGGCAGCTTTTTGATCGACAGCGGCAACATTATCCTGGATGGGCAAAATATCACCTTTTTAAAGGATTACCAGCGCGCCCGTTCGATCGGCCGTCTTCATCAGGACCCGCTCAAAGGGACTGCACCCAATATGACCATTGAAGAAAACCTTGCAATGGCTTATCTGCGGGGGGTAAAAAAAGGGTTTTCCTTCGGCATCGGCCAGAAGGACCGCGATTATTTCCGTGACCGGCTGGCGGCTTTGGGGCTTGGGCTGGAAGACCGGCTGAAAACAAAAATGGGGCTGCTTTCCGGTGGGCAAAGACAGGCCGTTACCTTAATGATGGCGACCATTGCCACGCCGAAACTGCTGTTATTGGATGAGCATACCGCCGCGCTCGACCCAGCAACTGCTGAAAAGGTCGCCGAACTGACCCAGGAGATTGTGGCCAAAGACCACATCACCACCATGATGATTACCCATAATATGCAGCAGTCGCTCACCTGCGGCAACCGCACCATTATGATGGATGAAGGCCGCATCATCCTGGATATCCGGGGCGACGAACGCAAGAAACTGACCGTGCCGGATCTATTAAAAATGTTCCGGGAGCATAGTCAGAAAGAATTTGATAATGACCGCATGATGCTTTCCTAATTTTTGAATTGTTGATTTTGAAAGCCCTGCCGCTTTTTTGGCGGCAGGGCTTTTTTGTTTTTGTGTGTTGGCTATTTTCACATTTTCCCCAAAGGGGGAGGGGGTATGGAGGAAGGAAAAAAGCATGACGCCAAGGGGAAAAGGAAGGAAGCGGAAAAAGGCAGGAGAGGAATGGCAGCAGATGCGGATGATGATGGAGGGAAAAAGAGTATTGATCTGGTAATTCATTATTTTTTATAGTTTTTGTTTTTTACAATCGCATTTTTATGTGTATTTTATACGATATTTATTACAATTTGGTAACAAAATCCTCTTGAAAATCGCTTGACCCTCGGATATACTGAGTCTCGTTCCAAGCGAGCCGTGATCTGGCCGCTGCGGAAAATGAATTTCGCAGGAGGACACTAAAAAATGAAAAAAGCGATTGCAATGTTACTGGCTGTTTCTGCGAGCATGTCCATGGGCGTCAGCGTCTTTGCCGACAGCCTGCAGAACGACGAACAGGATCTGGTTGTCATCAGTTCTGCCGACGCCGAAGATACTTCTTCCAGCTCTTCTCAGGATGAGATTGTGGAAAACAATGCTTCTTCCGATGCCGAAGACAACTCTTCTTCCGAAGGCAGCAGCAGTGAGGAAAGCACTCCCGCTTCCGATCC
>CALXGW010000169.1 GCA_944387965.1 uncultured Anaerotruncus sp.
AGGTTTGCCGTGTCCGATCCCGGCGGCATCCCTTCCGGCACCGTCCGGCAGATCCCAACCATCCCATGCGCTGCCAGGAAATCCATATTCGGTTTCTTTGCCAGTTCCAATGGGGTTTTCCCATCCAATTCCGGGGCCGGGCGGTCAGCCATCCCGTCCCCGAGCATCACAACATATTTCAACGCGATTTCCTCCCGTCAGCGAAGCCAATCCGAAACGGCTTCTTTCATTTTCATTGGTTCCACCACGGTGGTGAACCGTTCCGCCTTATCCCACAGCCCTGCCAACGCAGCCGGCGCAGGCTGGTTGGAAAGTTCGGAAAGCTGCTTGAGCAGGCCAAAGTCATCCCCCTGCGCCGGTACGCCGAACGCTGCCGGGAGCACTGTCCCTGCAAATTTGAACGGGCTGGCGGTCGAAGCGATCACCGTCGGCGTGCGGTCGCCGGTCGTTTGGGCATAGGCGCGGTAAACCGCCACCGCCACCGCGGTATGGGTATCGCACAGGTATCCATCCTGCGCGTAGGTATCATGGATGGTCTGCGCCGTTTTGGCGTCATCCGCGCAGCCGGCTGCAAAATCCTTCTGCAATGCCTCCAAAACCTGCGCATCCACGCTGTATTTCCCGGTTTCCGAAAGGCTCTTCATCAGGGCGGTCAGTTTCTGGTCATCCCGCCCGCCGAGCAGGTAGAGCAGCCGCTCGAGGTTGGAGGAAATCAAAATATCCATCGAAGGCGAAGTGGTCAGATAGAACGGGCGGTTGCGGTCATAGGTGCCGGTCGTCAGGAAATCGGTCAGCACATTGTTCTGGTTGGATGCGCACACCAGCTTATGCACCGGCACGCCGCACTGTTTGGCAAAATATGCCGCCAGGATGTTGCCGAAATTCCCGGTCGGCACTACGATATTGATCGGGTCGCCCAGCTGGATGCGGCCCTGGTTGAGCAGGTCGCAGTAGGCCGAGAAATAATACGCGATCTGCGGCACCAGCCGGCCCCAGTTGATCGAATTGGCCGAAGAAAGCAGATATCCCCGCCCGGACAGGTCTTTTGCAAATTCCTGGTCGGTAAAAATCCGTTTGACCCCATTCTGCGCATCGTCAAAATTCCCGTTCGCGGCAAACACCATGACATTTTCGCCGCTTTGGGTGGTCATCTGTAACCGCTGGATGTTGCTGGTGCCGCCGTCCGGGTAAAAGACGCAAATCTTTGTCCCCGGCACATCCGCAAACCCTTCCAGCGCCGCTTTGCCGGTATCGCCCGAAGTTGCCACCAGGATCACCACCGTGCGGTGTTCCCCCGTCTTTTTGAGCGACGCGGTGAGCAGGTAGGGCAGAAGCTGCAATGCAAAATCTTTAAACGCACAGGTCGGCCCATGGAACAGTTCCAGGATATTCGCGCAATCGTCCAGCCTGACCACCGGCGCGACCGCTTCCGGCGGGAATTTCACCCGGCTGTAGGCTTTTTCGATATATTCGGCCAGTTCTTCCCGGGTAAAATCGGTCAAAAACCGGGAAAGCACTTCGGTCGCCCGGCCGGTATACGGCAGGCGGGCCATTGCGGAAATTTCTTCCAAAGAAAAGGCCGGGATGGATTCCGGCAAAAACAGTCCGCCGTCGGGAGCCAGTCCGGAAACGATCGCCTGGGCGGAACTGACGGTGTATTTGCTGTTTCGTGTGCTGCAATACTGCATAGGTCAGATTCTCCTTTTGTCCTTTCTGCATGGACAGTTGTTTTTGGTCTGGCTTTATCATACCACATTCGGCCCGCTGAAACAATACCCTGTTTCTTTCCTGCGGGATATCACCCAGGACAAAGGGGTTGCAAACCGGTCCCCAGGCGGTTTTTAGCAATCGTATATGGCGAGAATCAAATTGACATCCCATGGCGCATTGCATATAATTTTGAATAAAGGGGCGCCAAGCTGGTTTTGCGCCCCGCTGAAAAATGGATATTGGGAGTGTTTTTTATGTCCTATCTGTTTTTGGAATACCCGCCGTGCAGCACCTGCCAGAAGGCAAAAAAATGGCTGATTGAACACAATATCCCGTTTGAGAGCCGGCATATCAAGGAGCAGAACCCTTCCGCCGAAGAACTAGCGGGATGGGTCGCGCAAAGCGGGCTGCCGCTCAAACGGTTTTTCAACACCAGCGGCCTGGTTTATAAGAACCTGTCCCTCAAAGACCGGCTGCCGGCCATGAGCGAAGCCGAACAGCTTGCCCTGCTCGGCACCGATGGCATGCTGGTCAAGCGCCCGCTGCTGATTGGGGAAAATCTGGTGCTGGTCGGTTTCAAACCGGCGGAATGGGAAGCGCGGCTGGGCTGATGGAGCCGGTTTGCTGGGTGTATATCCTGCGCTGCGCCGACGGCAGCTTATACACCGGATGGACCAACCGGCTAAACGCGCGTATCCGGGCGCATAACAGCGGCAAAGGCGCAAAATACACCCGGTCCCGGCGGCCGGTGGAGCTGGTATACTGCCAAGGCTTCGGCTCCCGCAGCGGCGCGATGCGCCGGGAAGCGCAGATCAAACGGATGACCCGGCCGCAGAAGGAACAGCTGCTGGCCGGCTGGGAACGCCCGGACGCCAGCCAGGGGGCAAGCGGGGAAACACAGGAGGGGACGGTATGAACATCCAGATTTTTGGCAAAAACAAATGCTTTGACACCCAAAAGGCGGAACGCTGGTTTAAGGAACGCAAAATCCCTTACCAGCGGATCGACCTGCTCAAATTCGGCATGAGCAAAGGGGAATTTGCCTCGGTCAAAAAGGCGGTCGGCGGGCTGGAAGGGCTGATCGACCCGAAATCGAAGGATTATGAGCGTTCATTTATCGCATATCTGGCGTCCGAGCAAGCCAAGGAAGAAAAACTGATGGAATACCCTTCGCTTTTCCGTACGCCGGTCGTGCGCAACGGGAAACAAGCGACGGTGGGCTACTGCCCGGACGTCTGGGAAAGCTGGAAATAGGAAAGGCGGACATGCAGAATGGATTTTTTTACCTTGTCAGAAACCCGGCAGAGCTGCCGGAATTATGATACCCGGCCGGTGGAGCTGGAAAAGCTTGCGCGCTGCATCCAGGCGGCGCGGCTCGCCCCGAGCGCCTGCAACAGCCAGCCATGGCATTTTACCGTCGTTACCCGCCCGGACCTTGCCAAACAGGTCGCAAAGCTGGTGCAGGGGGCGGGCTTCAACCGGTTTGCCGAGCGTTGCCCGGCGTTTATCGCTGTGACCGAGGAAGCGGCCAACCTTTCCGCCCGGCTGGGCGGGCTGGTCAAACGGCAGGAATACGCCCAGATTGACATTGGGCTTGCCACCGCCCATCTCTGTTTTGCAGCCGCCGAACAGGGGCTTTCGACCTGTATCATGGGGTGGTTCCAGGAAAAAGCGATCAAAAAACTGCTGGGCATCCCGGCCAATAAGCGGCTGCGGCTGGTGGTTGCGGTCGGCTATGCCGCGCCGGACGACCCGCTGCGCCCCAAAACCCGCAAACCCATCGAACAGATCGCGACCTATCTCAAATAAACGGAGGGCAGGTATTTTGACCGAACGCATTTATTATCAGGACGCTTATGCGAAAACCTTTACGGCAACAGTGATTTCCTGCGCCGCAAAAGAAAAATATTGGGAAATCCAGCTCGACCGGACCGCCTTTTACCCGGAAGGGGGCGGCCAGCCGGGGGATACCGGGACGCTTGGCGGCGTACAGGTGCTGGATACCCGGGAACGGGACGGGCAGGTCATCCATCTGGCTGCATCCCCGCTGCCGGAAGGCAGCCGGGTGGACGGGCAGATCGATTGGGACGCGCGGTTTTCCCGCATGCAGCACCATTCGGGGGAACATATCCTGTCCGGGCTGCTCCACCGGCTTTATGGGGTAGACAACGTGGGGTTCCATATGGGGCATGACGCCGTGACCATCGACCTTTCGGCCGAACTCAGCTGGGAACAGCTGCTTGCTGCCGAAAAACTGGCCAACCAGGCCATTTACGACAATCTGCCGGTGGAAATTTCCTATCCCACCCCCGAAGCGCTCGCCGCGCTCGAATACCGCAGCAAAAAAGCCCTTTCCGGGCAGGTGCGGATTGTATCGGTGCCCGGCTGCGACGTCTGCGCCTGCTGCGGCACCCATGTCAAACGCACCGGGGAGATCGGGCTGATAAAACTGCTCGACTGCCAGCGGTATAAGGGAGGGGTACGGGTCTGGCTGCTGTGCGGCGGGCGGGCGCTTATGGATTATGAGCAGAAAAACGCCCAGATCAAAACGATCGCCGCCTCCCTTTCGGCCAAAACCCCGCAGGCTGCCGAGGCGGTCGCCCGCCTCTATGCGGAAAACGAACAGCAGAAGCAGCGGCTGGCGGGCTTACAGGGCAAACTGTTTGCGATGATGGCGGAATCGGTCCCGGAGGGGACGCCGGTTGCCTGCCTGTTTGAAGAAGGGATGGACCCCACAGCGCTGCGGCATCTCTGCCTGGCGGTGTGCAAACGGGCAAAGATTGCGTTTGTGTTTTCCGGCAGCCAGGCGGACGGCTGGAAATATGCGCTCGGCAGCGAAAGCGAAGATGTGCGCGCCCTGGGCAAAGCGCTGAACCAGGCGTTTTCCGGACGGGGCGGCGGCAGCGCGGCGCTGGTGCAGGGTTCCCTGGCCGCCGGGAAACAGTCGGAACTGCTGGGCTTCCTGCCGGGGCAGGCCGCGCAGGGG
>CALXGW010000170.1 GCA_944387965.1 uncultured Anaerotruncus sp.
CAATACCGCCTGGGACACTGCCTGCGGGTCAACTTCCATTTTTTTGAGCATCTGGCCGATCAGACCGTCCGCCTGGTTGCAGAGCGCCAGCAGCAAATGCTGCTGCTCGATCTGCATATTCTGGTACTCAACCGCCAGGTTCTGCGCATCCTGGATGGCTTCCAGGGATTTTTGTGTAAATTTTTGAGCGTTCATAAACAACCCTCCTGTATATATAAAAGATGTGTGATACAAACGGATTAGCACTCTATATATCCGAGTGCTAACTGTATTCTAAATCAACTTGCTATAAAAATCAAGTACAAATTGTGAATTTTTTCAGAAAATGTATGGAAAATATCCCTATTTTTAAAAGCTGTTTCTGCCCAAAATCTTGCTTTTTTTACATTGAAAAAATTGCCAGTTTATGGTATCTTAGATCCAATGATATTTTTGAGAGGGCTTTATGAAAACAAAACAGCTTACTTTTTCCGCAATGTGTATCGCGCTGATCGCAATCTGTTCGTGGATTTCTATCCCGTTTACCATCCCGTTTACCCTGCAGACTTTTGGCATTTTCTTTACGGTACGTCTGCTCGGCGGGAAATACGGTTCCTTCTCCATCCTGGCCTATATCCTGCTCGGCGCAGTCGGCCTGCCGGTATTTTCCGGCTTCAACAGCGGCGTGGGCGCCCTTTTGGGCGTCACCGGCGGCTATATCATCGGCTTTTTCATCGCCGGGCTTGTCATGTGGGCATTGGATGGCTTTTGGAGAAACCATGCCACCGGTTATTTTGTTTCTTCACTGATCGCACTTTTTGCCTGCTATGCTTTCGGGACGGTTTGGTTTATGTTCATGTACAGCCGCAGCACCGGCGCCATCGGCATGATGAGCGTACTTGGGATGTGCGTATTCCCGTTCATCCTCCCGGATATCGCCAAAATCCTGCTGGCGGCGGTGATCGCCAAACAGGTTTCCAAGGTTCTTTCCCTCCAGCAGGTATTTTCCCGCTAATTCCGCTCTTCCCGATACACAAAGGCCGCTGACCCAAAAGGTCAGCGGCCTTATTTTTCGTTCTACCTCCCTGCCGGCTCAAACCGGCAGGCCCGTTTCCAGCAGCTTTTGCAAAATATCTTCCACCCGCTCGCAGGTATATCCGCAGCAGGCTTTTACCTGCGGGTCGGAGGCTGCCATCGCGTATCCGTATCCCGCCTCGGCCAGCATCTGGATATCATTGAAATTATCCCCGAAAGCCAGCACTTCTTCCCGCTGCAAACCGAGATGCGTCCGCAATTTTTGCAGCGCCATCCCCTTATCGGCAAGCGAAATATCCACCCACCGGTCGCCTGCGATCGCCACATGGTATTTTTTGCCCCACCTTTCCTGCAGCGGCGGCGCGATCTCAGCCGCGCGTCCTTTGGCGTAGGCTGAAACCTTAACAAATTCCCCGGGCACAGAAAACAGGTCGTCCACCACCCCGGTGATATTTTTTAAATGGTATATGATCCAGTCGCCATATTCGCGGGTGCGCGGCGAAATATAGCAGCATTTTTCCCCTGAGAGCAGCACATCGCAGAAATCGATCTCCAAAATTTCGCGCATGATCTGCCATACATCCTCCCGCGGCATATAGATCGCTTCTTCCTGTCCCTCCCAACAGGTAAAACCGCCGTTTTCGCAGATAAACGCCATCTTATCCCGTACCGGCGCAAACAGCTGCAGCAGGCTTTGGTATTGCCTGCCGCTGGCTGCCGCAAACAGCACGCCTTTCTCAGCGAACCGGTCGATCAGCTCGTAAACCACCGGGTCGAGCGGCATGCCCCGCTGCCGGATCAGCGTCCCATCCATATCGCTTGCGATCAGTTTGATCAAAAGAATCCCTCTCCCTCTGCCGGTTTTATCCGGCCAACCCGGCAGCAATCCGTTTGGCCGCCTGTGCCGCCTGTGATTTTACCTTTTCGATATCGATCGTCGGGTACTCCCCATCCCGGTATAAGACCTGCCCGTCCACCATGGTCAGACATACATCGCTGCCCTTTGCCGCATAGACCAGGTCGTACGTCCCATTATGCCGCGGGTACCAGTGCGGCTGGTCGGTATCCAATACCGCCAGGTCGGCGCAGTATCCCTCACGGATCAGCCCGCAGTCGGTCCGTCCCTGGCCGAGCGCCCCTGCACGGGCTGCCGCATAGGCTGCCTGCTCCGGGCTGACTGCCGTTGGGTCGGAAAAAGCGGCCTTATAGACCGTGGCAAAAAATTTCATCTCTTCGAGCATATCCAGGCTGTTGTTGCTGGCCGCCCCGTCGGTGCCGATCGCGACATTGACCCCCATCTGCAGCAGCTTCGGGACATTGCAGAACCCGCTTGCCAGTTTGAGGTTGCTCACCGGGTTTGCGGCTACCGTCACCCCTTTTTCCCGCAGCAGCGCAAAATCGTCCCCTTCCAGCCAGACGCAGTGGGCTGCATTCACCGGATGGTCCAGCACGCCGCATTTGGTGAAATAAGCCGCCGGCGTCAACCCATGCCGCTGCTTGCATGCCTCCTGCTCCGCTTTTGTTTCCGACAGATGCAGATGGATCCGCAGCCCCAGCTCCCCGGCTTTCTGTGCAACCTGTTCCACCACCTTCGGGGTGGAGGTGTATTCGGCATGGATGCCCAGATCCACCAATATCCGCCCGTCCCCTGCCCGATGGAAATCCCGGTAGGTGCGCATCGCATCCTGATACATCGGCAGCATTTCCAGGCTGCTCCCGTCAAAGCAGGTGACCGACTGGCAGATATTCGCCTTGAACCCGCTTTCCAGGAACGCCCTGCC
>CALXGW010000171.1 GCA_944387965.1 uncultured Anaerotruncus sp.
GTGCAGACGCTGGAAAATACCCCTGCACTCATGCATGGCGGCCCATTTGCGAACATCGCGCATGGCTGCAACTCGGTGCGGGCGACCAAACTGGCGCTGAAACTGGCCGATTATGTCATCACCGAAGCGGGATTCGGTTCGGATCTCGGGGCGGAGAAATTTTTGGACATCAAATGCCGTTTTGCCGGATTGAAACCATCGGCAGTTGTGCTGGTGGCAACCATCCGGGCGCTCAAATATAACGGCGGGGTGCCGAAGGCGGAACTGGGCAAGCCGAATGTCGAAGCGCTGCGGGCAGGGATCTGCAATTTGCAGGCGCATGTGGAGAATATGCAGAAATATGGGCTGCCGGTCGTGGTGGCGATCAACCATTTTGCAGCGGACAGCGAAGAAGAAATTGCAGTGCTTTCGGATTTCTGCGCCCGGACCGGCTGCCGGTTTGCCCTGTCGGACGTCTTTTCCGAGGGCGGCGCAGGCGGGGTGGCGCTGGCTCAAGCGGTGATTGAAGCCTGCGAAGAACCCTCCAACTACCATCCGTTGTATGACACCGCTTTGCCGGTCAAGGAAAAGCTGGCAAAGATTGCGACCGAAATTTACGGCGCGGACGGGGTGGAATATTCGGCTGCGGCTGAAAAGATGATCGTGGAGATCGAGCGGCTGGGTAAATCCGGGCTGCCGGTCTGCGTGGCAAAAACGCAGTACTCTTTGTCCGACGACCCGGCGAAACTGGGCCGGCCGACCGGTTTTACCATCCATGTCAAAGAGATCCGGCTTTCGGCCGGCGCAGGGTTTATTGTCGCGCTGACCGGGGATATCATGACCATGCCGGGGCTGCCGAAAACGCCGGCAGCATTCCAGATTGATGTGGACAGCGAGGGGCATATTTCCGGGCTTTTCTGAAAATTTTGACCCCAATTTGCAGGACGGAGGGGCATTGTGATCCATTGGACCAGCCATTCGGTGGCAGAAACGGAAAAAATTGCAGAAGGGTTTGCCGCATCCCTGTCCGCCGGGGACGTGATCGCCTGCCGGGGCGGGATGGGGATGGGGAAAACCGCCTTTGCCCGTGGGCTTGCCCGCGGGCTTGGGCTGCGGGACGATGTTTCCAGCCCCACTTTTGCATTGGTACATGAATATACAGATGGTAGAATCCCGCTCTATCATTTCGATATGTATCGAATCAACAACTTTGAAGGGCTTTATTCCACCGGCTTTTTTGATTATTTGGAGCAGGGCGGGGTTTTATTGATCGAATGGAGCGAAAATATCGAAGGGGCCTTGCCGGAAGGTACAATCACGCTGGAAATCTGCCGCGGGGCGGATGAGAATACGCGGGAGATCCGCATCGAGGGGGGACGGTTTTGAAACTGCTGATGATCGATACCTCCTCCCAGTCGGCGGGATGCGCCATTGTGGAGGATGGGAAACTGCTGGGGGAAAATTATACCAATGTGAACCTGACCCATTCCCAGACGATTTTGCCGATGGTGGCGATGCTGCTGGAACAGACCCATGTGAAACAAGAGGAAATCGGCCTGTTCGGCGTGACGGTGGGGCCGGGATCGTTTACCGGGCTGCGCATCGGGATGGCGGCGGTCAAGGGGATGGCACATGCGTTGGGGAAAAAATGCGTGCCGGTGTCGACGCTGGAGGCACTGGCGTGGAACATGTGCGGATATGACTGCCTGGTGGCGCCGGTGCTTGATGCACGCTGCTCGCAGGTGTATACCGCGCTGTTTGCATGGCAGGGCATGCAGCTGCAGCGGCTGGAGGAAGATCGGGCCTGCAGCATCACCGAACTGGGGCAGCGATTGAAAAATGTAAAAAATCCGGTTTTTTTAGTTGGAGATGGCGCACAACTGTGTTATAATATTCTCAAAGAAGAAATCCCGGGGCTGCGGCTGCCCTCCCCCGCACAAATATATACGCGCGCTGCATCTGCGGCGCTGGCGGCGGAGCGGGCTGCGGCTGCGGCGGTGGATCCCGCGCAGCTGGAGCCTTCCTATCTGCGCCTTCCGCAGGCACAGAGGGAACTTTTGGCGCGCCAAAAAATGAAAATGGTTTAGGAGATGGGGAAACATGTTAGCATTGGCAGCAGATCACGGCGGGTACGCGCTTAAGGAAGAAGTCAAAAAATGGCTGGATGAGCAGAAGATCGCTTATAAAGATTTCGGGACCCACAGCACCGCTTCGGTCGATTATCCGGATATGGCGGCCCCTGCATGTGATGCGGTGATCGCCGGGGAATGTGAAAAAGCGCTGCTCTTCTGCGGGACAGGCATCGGCATCTCGATGGCAGCCAACAAGATCAAAGGCATCCGTGCGGCATGCTGCTCGGATTATTTCAGCGCCAAATATACCCGGCTGCACAATAATGCAAATGTGCTTTGCATGGGCGGACGGGTTGTTGGGGCCGGGCTTGCAATCGAAATGATCGATGTGTTTTTACATACCGATTTTGAAGGCGGCCGCCATCAGCAGAGGATCGATAAAATAACTGCTTTGGAAAACCGATGACAGACAGGAGGATTTTTAGGCATGTCGGATAAACTTATGATTATGGACCACCCCCTGATCCAGCACAAGATCACCCTCCTGCGGGATAAAAATACTGGATCGAAAGAATTCCGTGAACTCATCAATGAGATCGCAATGCTCATGTGTTATGAAGCCACCCGCGACCTGCCGATGAAAGAGGTGGAGATCGAAACCCCGATCTGCATTGCGCGTTCCAGCATTATTTCCGGCCGGAAGATCGCTTTTATCCCGATCCTGCGGGCTGGATTGGGGATGGTGGACGGCATGCTGGCTCTGGTGCCTGCGGCGAAGGTCGGGCATATCGGCATGTACCGCGACCATGAAACCCATCTGCCGGTCGAGTATTACTGCAAGCTGCCGTCGGATATCGAAGAACGGGATGTGATCGTCCTGGATCCGATGCTTGCGACCGGCGGCTCGGCCATTGATGCCATCGACCAGCTGAAAAAGCATGGATGCGGGCATAATATCAAATTTATGTGCATCATTGCGGCGCCGGAAGGGATCGAAGCGCTGTCGAAGGCGCATCCGGACGTGCAGATCTACTGCGGTGCAAAGGATGACTGCCTGAACGAAAACAAATATATCGTGCCCGGCCTGGGCGACGCGGGCGACCGCATTTTCGGCACCAAATAACCCTTGCCGGGATACCGGCTGTTTTGTGTATAAAAAATACGCTGTTTGGAAAGCTAATCCAAACAGCGTATTTTTTTGTTTTTGAAAGGAGCGGTTGGATGAAAGCATATCAGATGCTGTTGACAGGGAGCGCGGCCGGGTTGCTCAACGGGCTGTTCGGCGCAGGCGGCGGGATGGTGACGGTGCCGATGCTTGGACGCGCGGGCCTGCCTGCTGAACGCGCCCATGCGACGTCGATCGCAATCATCCTGCCGCTTTCCGTCCTGAGCAGCCTGCTTTATCTTTCGTTCGGGCATATCCATTTTCAGGCGGCGTTCCCCTATCTGCCGATGGGGGTTTTGGGGGCGGCGGCAGGCGGATGGCTGCTGCCGCGGATCCGGACCCGATGGCTGCATCGGATTTTTGGCGTTTTGGTGCTGTATGCCGCCGGAAGGCTTTTTTTGCAATGAGTTGGCTGGTCGGCGGGCTGGTTTCTTTTGCCAGCGGGCTTTTGGGTGCGCTGGGAATGGGTGCGGGGACGGTGTTGCTGCTCTATCTGCGGCTTTGGGGCGGTATGGGGCAATTGGAAGCGCAGGGGGTCAACCTGCTGTTTTTCCTGCCGATCGCGCTGGTGTCGCTCGTTTTGCATACCAGGCACCATCTGGTGGAATGGAAAATCGCATTAGGCGGCATCTTATCCGGGCTGCCGTTTGTTTTTTTGGGCGCATGGGTGGGAAAATGGCTGGGGACAGCGTGGCTGGGCAAAGGGTTTGCGGTTTTGCTGCTCATCATCGGTATCCGGGAGCTTATTTTAGGGTTTGGGAAAAAGGGACGGTAAGAAAAGTTTTCCGCTTGCCGGCGCCGCATAACCGGCCGGATTTTGGCAAAGCTTTTGCTAAGGATGGTTCAGCCTTTCCGCCCCTTTGAATGCCGTCCCCGGGACGGGTGGCGCCGGCGGCGCGCCTCGGCATCAAAAGAGGTATAAAATAGCCAGCTGCCGTTCAAAATAATACCGGAGGTGTAACCAACAAAATGAGTGATTCGTATAACCCGAAAAGTAAATTCAGCAAATTTATGGCAGGCAAAGGTTTTTATGTAGCGTTGGCGGTATGCGTCATCGGCGCAGGGACAGCAGCCTGGGTGGCTGTGGACAAAACCATTGCCCGGATCGACGAAAACAATGAAGCAATTATTGAACAACAGAAAGCAGCGTCCAGCACGCCGGAACCGATTTATGGTTTCCCCGATTTGGAGGAAGCAGGCAAGGCGCAAAGCGGCGTAAGCGTCGAGAAAGACTCATCCGCATCTTCTTCCTCCTCTACTGCGTCATCCTCATCGTCCGCAAATACGTCCAAACCCGAAGAGCCCTCCGAGCAGGCCGCAGCGCAGCCGGAGCCGCAGCCCTCATCCTACGTATTGCCGATCTCAGGGGAAATTTTCGCACCCTATAGCAACGGCGAACTGGTAAAAAACGTCACCCTCAAGGAATGGCGTACCCATGACGGCATCGATATCAAAGCAGAACAGGGTGCGACCGTCAAAGCGGTCTGTGACGGGACGGTCACGGCTGTCCACGATGACCCGCTGATGGGCATGACAGTGGAAATTTTGCATGGCGAGGATACCACCTCGATCTATTGCGGCCTGGACAGGGAATTGCTGGTCAAGGAAGGGGACACCGTGAAGGTCGGCCAGCCGATCGGCACCGTGGGCGAGATCCCCAGTGAAATTTCCCTGGACCCGCACCTGCATTTTGCAATGAAGGTTTCCGGCAGCTGGGCAGACCCGCTGAAAACCATGGGCAAGGTGGCGGAATGACCGCCGGCCTTCCTGCTGGAAAAAAACGGTTTTGAACGGGCTGTTTACAGATATCCTGTCTGCTGAAAAGGGATAATTCCCGTCCGTTCCGGCGATGCTCATAAAATCGCGAAGGCCAGGCATCCGTTTGGGATGCCTGGCCATTTTTTGCTGCGCGCCCTCTCTGGCCCCCTTGTGTGCGGGGGCAACGAAGGCGGTGGAGGGATTGTGCGAAAACCGCCAGGGCTTGTGGGTAGCCGGGCAATCCCTCCGGCACGGCTGCGCCGCGCCACCTCCCTTTGCACAAGGGAGGCTTTTTGCGAAGACGGTAAAAAAGCCGGCTGGAAGCAGTTGCTTCCAGCCGGCTGAAAACCATACCGGTTACTTAGCGGGGATATTTGATCGCAGCCTGTGCAGCAGCCAGACGGGCGATCGGGACACGGAACGGCGAGCAGGAAACATAGTTGAGCCCAGTCTTATGGCAGAACTCGACCGACGTCGGGTCGCCGCCATGTTCGCCGCAGATGCCCAGATGCAGGCTCGGACGGGTCTGACGGCCAAGTTTGGCAGCCATCTCAACCAGTTTGCCAACACCCTTCTGATCCAGATGTGCGAACGGATCGGACTCATAGATCTTGTTCTCGTAATAGTAATCGAGGAACTTACCGGCGTCGTCACGGCTGAAACCAAAGGTCATCTGGGTCAGGTCGTTGGTGCCGAAGGAGAAGAACTCCGCCTCGGTTGCGATCTCGTCAGCGGTCAGGGCTGCACGCGGGATCTCGATCATGGTGCCGACTTCATACTTCATATCGATGCCGGCTTCTTTGATCAGCTTATCCGCAGTGGCGACCACGACATCCTTAACAAATTTGAGCTCCTTGACCTCGCCGACCAGCGGGATCATGATGAGCGGGGTGATGTTGTATTTGCCCTTCTTGGTGACATTGATTGCTGCGTTGATGACCGCAGTGGTCTGCATCTCAGCGATCTCCGGATAGGAAACAGCCAGACGGCAGCCGCGGTGGCCCATCATCGGGTTGAATTCATGCAGGCCGGCGATGACCGAGTTGAGTTTCTCAACGGTGATGCCCAGTTCATCGGCGATCTCCTTGATATCGGCTTCTTTGGTCGGCAGGAATTCATGCAGCGGCGGGTCGAGGAAGCGGATGGTGACCGGGTAGCCTTCCATTGCTTCATACAGCGCCTCAAAGTCGCCCTGCTGATACGGCATGATCTTGGCCAGCGCTTTCTTACGGTCTTCGGTATTGTCGGCCACGATCATTTCGCGCATCGCTTTGATACGGCTCTCTTCAAAGAACATGTGCTCGGTGCGGCACAGGCCGATGCCCTGTGCGCCGAAGGAACGGCCCTGTTTAGCGTCACGCGGGGTATCTGCGTTGGTCCAGACTTCCAGTTCGCGAACCGAATCCGCCCAGCTCATGAAACGGCCGAAATCGCCGGAGATGGAAGCTTCGGTAGTCGGGATCGCCTGGCCATAGATGCAGCCGGTGGAACCGTCGATCGAGATATAGTCGCCCTCTTTGATGGTCTTGCCGCCGAGGGTGAAGAGCTTGGCAGCTTCGTCCACTTCGATCTCGCCGCAGCCAGAAACACAGCAGGTACCCATGCCGCGCGCAACAACCGCTGCGTGGGAGGTCATGCCGCCGCGCACAGTCAGGATGCCCTGTGCAACCGCCATACCTTCGATATCCTCAGGGGAGGTTTCACGGCGGACCAGGACGACTTTTTCACCGCGGTCAGCCCATTCTTTGGCTTCTTCCGCAGTAAAGACCACTTTACCGCAGGCAGCGCCCGGGGAAGCAGCCAAACCTTTGCCGATCACTTCGGCGGCTTTCAGGGCGGCGGCGTCAAACTGCGGATGCAGCAGAGCATCCAGCTGTTTGGGCTCTACGCGCAGGACTGCCTCGCGTTCGTCGATCATGCCTTCGTCCACCAGGTCGACTGCGATCTTCAGCGCAGCGGCGGCGGTGCGTTTGCCGTTACGGGTCTGCAGCATAAAGAGTTTGCCGTTTTCAATGGTGAACTCCATATCCTGCATGTCTTTATAGTGATTTTCCAGACGCTGGGCGATCTGGGCAAACTGCTCATAAACTTCCGGCATATCCTCTTTCAGGTGGCTGATCGGGGACGGGGTACGCACGCCGGCGACGACGTCTTCGCCCTGGGCGTTGATGAGGTATTCGCCGAACAGCGCTTTTTCACCGGTGGCCGGGTTACGGGTGAAGGCCACGCCGGTACCGGATTTGTTGCCGGAGTTGCCGAAGACCATCTGCTGGACGTTGACGGCAGTACCCCAGTCATACGGGATCTCGTTCATGCGGCGGTAGACGTTCGCACGCGGGTTATCCCAGGAGCGGAAAACCGCTTTGACCGCTTCCATCAGCTGGACTTTCGGATCCTGCGGGAATTCTTCGCCCTTCTTGGACAGATAGAACGCTTTGAAGCGTTTGACCAGTTCTTTCATATCGTTCTCATCGAGTTCGATATCCTGTTTGACGCCTTTTTCTTCTTTCAGCTGGTCAATGATCTTTTCAAACTCCGGTTTCGGCAGTTCCATAACGACGTCGGAGAACATCTGGATGAAACGGCGATAGGAGTCATACGCAAAACGCGGGTTGTTGGTGAATTTGGCAAACCCTTCCACAACAACGTCGTTCATGCCGAGGTTGAGGATGGTGTCCATCATACCGGGCATCGAAGCACGCGCGCCCGAACGGACCGAAACCAGCAGCGGGTTCTGCGGGTCAGCAAATTTCTTGCCGCAGATTTCTTCCATCTTGGCAAGGCCTTCATAAATTTCCTTCTGAATGTCAGCGTTGATCTGACGCCCGTCGTTGTAGTACTGTGTGCAGGCTTCTGTCGAAACAGTGAAACCCTGCGGGACAGGCATACCGGCCCTGGTCATTTCAGCCAGGTTAGCACCCTTACCACCGAGCAGCTCGCGCATGTCCTTATTGCCTTCAGAGAACATGTAAACGAATTTTTTGCCCACTTGAATCTACCTCCATAATTTTTGTAACATCCTGTAGCGGCATACCCAAATTGCAAGCCGCCGGATAGCCATTACTTATTATAACAAGGATATAAAAATTTTTCCAGCCTTTTGCATAAATTTGCGTCGAAAATTATTTACGATATTCCGCCAAATTCCCCCCGTAATCTCTTGCAAACTGCTCAAAAAGTTGCGATAATATATAGGTAGTCTGCCCATCTGAGGCAGTTATAGACAAAATTGGGGCAATTTTCATAACGGAAAAGAGGGAGAAGGCTTTGGTGGATGCGCAAAGGAAGGTCATCGCGGTCATTCTGGCTGCCGGGGATGGGAAACGGATGAAATCCGACCGGCCGAAGGTGCTTTGCGAAGTGCTGTTTATGCCGATGATCCGTTGGGTGGAAACGGCCTGCCGCAAAGCCGGGATCGAAGATATTTATATCGTCACGGGCAACCATGCGGAAATGGTCCGTGCTGCTGTTTCAGAGGGCTGCCATTTTGTCTGCCAGGCCAAGCGGCTGGGGACGGGGCATGCAGTGATGATGGCTGCGGACGCCATCGCGCAGGCGCAGGATGTGCTGGTGCTCAATGGGGATGCGCCGTTTATTACGGCGGAACTGATTATGCAGGCTTACGGGCAGCACCGGGAACAGGGGTACGCGGCAACGCTTTTCTGCGCCGAACTGGAAAACCCGTATGGCTACGGCCGGGTGCTGCGGGGCCAAGACGGGCGGGTGCGCGGCATTGTTGAGCAGAAGGACGCCAGCCCAAAACAGCGGGCGATCCGGCAGGTCAACGCAGGCGCATATTGGTTCGACGCCGCTTTCCTGGCGCGGGCCCTTTCGATGCTGACCCCTGCCAATGTGCAAAAGGAATATTACCTGACCGATACCATCGGCATTGCGGTGCAGGAAGGGCTGCGGGTAGGCGGTTTTGTTTGCCCGGAACAGACGGCGGTGCTTGGCGCCAACGACCGGGCGCAGCTTTTGGAACTCAATGAGATCGCCCGCAAAATGGTGCTGCGGCGCCATCTGGAAAACGGGGTGGAAATCCCCTGCACCGATGGGGTCATCATCGGCCCGGAAGTGGAGATCGAGCATGACGCCTGCATCCTGCCGGGCAGTATCCTGAAAGGAAGGACCAAAATCGGCGCGCATGCCCAGATCGGGCCAAATTCCTGGCTGGTGGATTCTCAGGTGGGAGAAGGCACCAAAATCCTTTCCTCCTGGCTGACCGATTCGAGCGTTGGGAAAAACGCGACCATTGGCCCGTTTTCCCAGCTGCGGCCGGGCAGCCGGCTCGGGGACGGGGTCAAGATCGGCGATTTTGTCGAGGTGAAAAATTCTACGATCGGGGATAAGACTTCGATCGCCCATCTGACCTATCTCGGCGACAGCGACGTCGGCGAGGAATGCAATTTCGGGTGCGGGGTGGTGACGGCCAACTATAACGGCAAGAAAAAATTCCGCACCAAGATCGGCGACCGGGCGTTTATCGGCTGCAATACCAACCTGATCCCGCCGGTACAGGTGGGGGATGGGGCGTATACCGCGGCCGGGACGACCATCGACCGGGATGTCCCGGATGGGGCGATGGC
>CALXGW010000172.1 GCA_944387965.1 uncultured Anaerotruncus sp.
CCGGCGAAGGCATACCGGACGGGCCGGCTCGGACGGTTTGGATATATCAATCTGACGGCCGAAAAAGAAAACCTGCTCTGTGAAAAGGGGCAGGTGTTACCTGCGCATGAATTCCATTACTGGGAAAGCAGTTTGCCCGGGGAAGGGTTCCTGGCAAAAAAACCGCTGCGAAAGCGGGAATGGCGGTGCGTCCATCTTTCCGATACGCTTTATGCGGGGTTCCCGCATCTGTATCTGGCGGGCGCGCCAGAAGCGGCAGCGCGCTTTTTTGCGCGTGCTGCCATCTTTCAAAAGGGGGAAACAGGAAATGCAGCTAGATGAATTATGCGCGCGGATACTGCCGCCCGACCAGGCGGCGGCCGGTCGCGCCAAACAGCGCTGGGACAGCATTGCAAAGCCTTTGGGAAGCCTGGGGCTGCTGGAGGACGCAGTGATACGCATGGCCGGGATTTTCGGCAGCGATGCGGTTTCGATCGAAAAGCGGGGCTGCATTGTGATGTGCGCGGATAACGGTGTGGTGGCGCAGGGGGTGACCCAGACCGGGCAGGAAGTGACCGCCGTTGTGACTAAAAATTTCTGCAGCGGGCAGACCAGCGTTTGCGCGATGGGACGGTATGCCCGGTGCGACATCCTGCCGGTGGATATCGGCGTGGCATCGGCTGTAGAGGGAAAAGGGCTGACAGTGCATAAAATCCTGCCGGGGACGGCGGATATGACGCAGGGGCCTGCGATGGCCCGGGAACAGGCGCTGGACGCCATCCTGTTCGGGGCGGAATTTGCCATGCGACAGGCGCAGGCCGGCTACCGGATTTTTGCGACCGGGGAGATGGGCATCGGCAATACCACCACTTCCAGCGCGATCCTCTGCGCGCTGCTGCAAAAGGAACCGGAAGAGATCGTCGGACGTGGGGCCGGGCTGTCCACCGAAGGGCTTGGCCGGAAGATCGGTGCGGTCAGGCGTGCCCTCGCAGTCAACCGCCCGGATCGGGAGGACCCGGTCGATGTGCTTTATAAGGTGGGCGGGCTGGATATCGCCGGGTTATGCGGCGTTTTTCTTGGCGCTGCTGCGGCAAGGGTCCCGGTTTTGACCGACGGTTTGATTTCCTGCACCGCCGCCCTGCTGGCAAAACGGCTTTGCCCGGCATGCGCGGGATATATGATCGCGTCGCATTGTTCCGAAGAACCGGCGAGCGGGCTTTTGCTGCGGGAACTGGGCCTTACTGCGATGATTACAGCCGGGATGCGGCTGGGGGAAGGCACTGGGGCGGTTGCGGCGCTGCCGCTTCTGGATATGGCGCTGGCGGTTTATCATGAGATGAGCACCTTTTCACAGATCGAGATCGAAAGCTATCAGCCGCTGGAATGAATAAAGGGGACAGGGAAATGTTTTATCTGGTGAGCGGCGGGGCGGCAAGCGGGAAATCCGCCTTTGCGGAGGACCTGGCTGTCCGGCTGGGGGGCGAGCGGGTCTATCTGGCGACCATGCAGCCATGGGACGCGGAATGCGAACAGCGTATTTTGCGGCATCGCCGGCTGCGCAGCGGCAAGGGGTTTCGTACCGTGGAGTGCTATGAAGATTTGCGGCAGGCGGATATCCCGGACGGTGGGACAGTGCTGGTTGAGTGCCTTTCCAACCTGGCTGCAAACTGCCTGTTCCAAAACGGGCGAATGCAGGACCCGCAGACAGTTTACCGACAGATTTTATGCGGGGTGGAATACCTGCTGCAAAAGGCGGGGCATCTGGTTGTTGTGACCAATGAACTGTTTTCGGATGGCGGGGGCTATGATGAAGGGACGCAGCAGTATCTCATACTGCTGGGGAAACTGAACCGGACATTGGCGGCCCGTGCGGACGGGGTGGCCGAGTTGGTGTTTGGGCTTCCGGTGTTCCATAAAGGGGGGGATTTTTTTGAAACGGTTGGTGCAGTCGTTTAAAATTGCATTTTCGATGTATTCGGTCTTTCCAATCCCGCATGTGGAATGGAAGGAAGAAAATATGCGGTATGTTTTCTGCTTTTTCCCGTTGGTCGGGCTGCTGATTGGGGGCGCAATCTATTTTTGGATTTGGTTTTGCGCATGGCTGGGATTGTCGGCCGGCTTGTTCGCGGCGGGCGCTGCGGCCATCCCGGTTTTGCTTTCCGGCGGGATACATATGGACGGGTTTTGCGATACCTGTGATGCGCTGGGTTCCCATGCTCCATTGGAAAAGAAGCTGGAAATCCTCAAAGACCCCCATATCGGGGCGTTCGGGGTGATGGGATGCGCGCTTTACCTGCTTTTGACCTTTGGGTTATGGACCCAGTTCCCGGTCCGGCCGGAAACGGCAGGGGTGGTTGGCTTGGGATTTATGCTATCCCGCGCGTTGAGCGGTTTTTCGGTCGTGAGTTTCCGGTGCGCCAAAAAAAGCGGGCTGGCAGCCAGCTTTTCCGACCAGGCGCAGAAAAATGCCGTGCTGCGCACGAGCGCGGCCTATCTGGTAATCTGCGGCGTGGGGATGCTGTATCTTTCTTTTGCGGCCGGCGCTTTGGCAATTTTGGCATCGATGGTGGTGCTGCTCTATTATAAATGGATGGCCTACCGGTATTTTGAGGGGATCACAGGCGATTTGGCCGGGTATTTCTTACAGATGTGTGAAATAGGAATATTGATTTCCTGCGTACTGCTGGGAGGGGTTTACTGATGGTGTTGATTTTAGGCGGCAGGGCGCAAGGCAAGCTTAGTTACGCGATGGAAACCTACTGTTTGAAGAAAGAACAGGTCTTTGACGGGGAAAATGGCCCTCTGGACCGGCTGGACGGATATTCGGCGATCGACCGGCTCGACCGGCTGATCGGACGGCTGATGCAGGAAGGCAAGGAACCGGAAGATGTGATCTGCACCTATCTGGCAGAGCATCCGGACGCTGTTTTGATTACCGATGAGATCGGCTGCGGGGTGGTGCCGATGGACGCTTTTTTGCGGGACTGGAGGGAAAAAACCGGCAGGGTCTGCTGCATGCTTGCAAAGCGGGCGGACAGGGTGGAACGGGTCTTTGCCGGGATCGCAACGACGCTAAAGGGATGAAATGATGGAGATTTTTTTGATACGGCATGCGCAGACATTGGGGAACGCGGAAAGGCGGTATATCGGGCGGACCGATGAACCGCTTTCCCCGGCAGGTCTGGCAAGCTTTTGCAATACCGCTTTCCCGCTGGCTGACCGGGTATATGCCAGCCCGATGCTGCGGTGCCGCCAGACGGCGCAGCTGGCATACCCGGCGCATCAGGCGATTGCGCTTGACGGGCTGCGGGAATATGATTTTGGGGAATTTGAGGGAAAAAATTATCAGGAGCTGAAAGATCTGGAAACCTATCAAAAATGGATCGACAGCGGCGGGCAGCTGGCTGCGCCGGGTGGCGAAAGCATGCCGGAATTTAAACGGCGCTGCTGCCGGGCTTTTTCAGATGCGCTGCAAAGCTGCTTTGCCGAAGGGATCGGACGGGTTTCATTTATTTTGCATGGCGGGGTGATTATGGCGCTAATGGAGCGGTTTGCCGTCCCGCCGCGGGGGTTTTATGATTGGCAGCCCCCGCATCTGGGCGGCTGGCAGGTACAGACCGATCTGGAAAACTGGGAAAACAGGCGCACATTTGCGCTGGTCGGGCCGGTCGACGGCAGGGGGTAACGCATTTGTTCTACGGGATTTCAGTGGTTGTTTTGGGGTTTTTGCTCGATTTTGTTTTGGGCGACCCGGTTTGGATGCCGCATCCGGTGCGATGGATGGGCTGGCTGATCGCCAAAATGGAGCCGGTGATCCGCCGGGTGCTGCCCAAAAGCGAAAAGGGCTGTTTTTGGGGCGGGGCATTGCTCGCTGTCCTGACCTGCGCTGTCTTTACAGCGGGGGCGGGGACGCTCATCTGGGCAGCCGGGAAGGTACACCGGATGCTTGGCTTTTTTGTGGAGGTATGGATTTGCTATCAGATGCTGGCGGCGAAATCTTTGAAAACAGAGAGTATGAAGGTATATGAACAGCTGAAAAAAGGGGATTTGCAGGCAGCCAGGAAGGCCCTTTCGATGATCGTGGGGCGGGATACCGAACATCTTTCCCCTGAACAGGTGGTGAAAGCTGCGGTAGAAACGGTGGCGGAAAATACGTCGGACGGGGTGATTGCGCCGCTTTTTTACCTGCTGTTGGGCGGCGCGCCGCTGGGGGTACTGTATAAAGCGGTCAATACGCTCGATTCGATGATCGGATACAAAAATGAACGGTATCTTTTCTTTGGGCGTTTTGCGGCCCGGCTGGACGACCTGCTTAACTGGATTCCCGCCCGGCTGACGGCGATTTTTATGGCGGCGTCCGCCCTGTTTTGCGGGCTGGACGGCGCTGGGGCGTGGCGGATCTGGAAGCGCGACCGCCGCAAGCATCCGAGCCCGAACAGTGCGCAGGCGGAATCGGCCTGTGCAGGCGCGCTGGGCATCCAGCTGGGCGGGGCGTCCCGTTACCAGGGGGTGCTGGTGGAAAAGCCGGCGTTGGGGGATGCGACCCGTCCGGCTGCCACCGGGGATATCCCGGCAGCCTGTAAGCTGATGTATCTGGCTTCGGTTATGGGGCTGGCAGTGCTGGGGCTTCTGAAAATGATGGTTCTTTTTTTGCTGTAAAATAGGCAAAAAGGGAGATGGAGGGGCAGATGCGGTATACGCATGGCGGGGATGTGTATGGACATCCCGGGATATTGGATTTTTCGGCAAATATCAGCCCGCTGGGGCTTCCCAATTCGGCCAAAAGGGCATTAATGGATACCATCCCGCAATGGGGCCGGTATCCCGACCCCTACTGCCGGGATTTGACACATGCCCTTTGCGAGCGGGAGGGCGTGCCGGAAAGATGGGTGGCGTTCGGCGCGGGGGCGGCGGAACTCATCTTCCGCGCGGCGCATCTGCTGCGTCCGGCGCAGGCGCTGGTGATGGCGCCGACCTTTTGCGAGTATGAAGCGGCGTTGGCGGCGGAAGGATGCAGGGTGCGGCATTACCTGCTGACGCGGCAGAACGGGTTCCGGATGGACGAGGGAATCCTGGAATGTTTGACAGCAGATTTGGATTTCGTGGCGCTCTGCAACCCGAATAACCCGACCGGCGAAGTGATCGGGCGGGAGTTACTTCAGTCAATCCTGGAGCGGTGCAAAAAAAATGATATTTGGCTGCTGGTGGACGAATGTTTCCTCCCGTTTTTGGACGACCCTGATACCTGCAGCGGGATCGGCTTTTTAAAAGCATATCCACAGCTGCTTTTGCTGCGGGCATTTACCAAAACCTATGCGATGGCGGGGCTGCGGCTGGGATATTTGCTGTGCGCAGATGAAAGGTTTATTGAACGCGCCAAAGCGTCTGCGCCGCCATGGAATATCTCCACCCCGGCGCAGGTTGCGGGGGTCGCGGCGCTGCGCGATGCCGATTATCTAAGGCAGGCGCGGGATGCGGTGCGCGAGGAACGCGCATGGATGCGCTCTGAGCTGGAAAAATTGGGGTTGGAGGTGTTCGGGTCCCGGGCCAATTACCTCTTTTTTTGCTGCGAGCAGCCGGCGCATCTGGAACAAGCGCTTGAACAGGCGGGCATCCTGATCCGGGCATGCGGGGATTATGTGGGGCTGGACGGACGGTTTTACCGGGCGGCTGTCCGGCTGCGGGAGGAAAACTGCCAACTGGTGCAGGCGATCAAAACGGTTTTGAAGGGCGGGTGAAAAAGATGGCAAAAGCGATCATGCTCCAGGGGACGATGTCCAATGTGGGGAAAAGCCTTTTGACGGCGGCGTTTTGCCGGATTTTCAAGCAGGATGGGATGGCGGCCGCCCCATTTAAATCGCAGAATATGGCGCTGAATTCCTATATCACCCGCGAAGGGCTGGAAATGGGGCGCGCGCAGGCGGTACAGGCGCAGGCGGCAGGGGTCGAGCCGTCGGTCCTGATGAACCCCATTCTTTTAAAGCCCAGCGGCGACACCGTTTCACAGGTGATCGTGAACGGGGAAGTTCTGGGCAATATGAGCGCGCGGGAATATTTTTCAATGAAGCGTTCGCTGATGCCGGGGATCCTGGAGGCTTACGGGAAGCTGTCGGCGCAGTATGACGCGATCGTGATCGAAGGGGCGGGAAGCCCGGCGGAAATCAACCTGAAAGCGGATGATATTGTCAATATGGGGCTGGCAAGGCAGGTGAAGGCGCCGGTTTTGCTGGTCGGGGACATCGACCGGGGCGGGGTGTTCGCCTCGTTGGCCGGGACGCTTTCCCTGCTAGAGCCGGAAGAACGCGCGATGGTCAAAGGGCTTATCATCAACAAGTTCCGCGGGGATGTTTCGATTCTGGAGCCGGGCCTGCGGCAGATTGAAGCGATCACCGGCGTGCCGGTATTGGGGGTCATCCCGTGGATGCGGCTGGATATCGAGGAAGAAGACAGCCTTTCGGAACGGCTGGGACGGCATGGGCAAGTGGGTGCGGTCGATATTGCGGTAATACGCCTGCCGCATCTCTCCAATTTTACCGATTTCATGCCGCTGGAAATCCTGGATGGGGTAAATGTGCGGTATATCGGTTCTTTGGCTCAGTTCGGCGCGCCCTACCTGGTGATCCTGCCGGGGACGAAAAATACGATG
>CALXGW010000173.1 GCA_944387965.1 uncultured Anaerotruncus sp.
CCCAATTCCTTGAAAAGCACCTTGTTTTTGTTGTCCTTCAAACAAAGCTGCACATTGCGCAGCGACAGGCCCATCAATTCCGCACACCATTTTTCTTTGGTCGCCACCGGCGCCAGCGAAGGCCGCGGCGGCTGGATGGTATGCCCCAACCGCTGTGCAAGCTGGTATCCGCCGCCGTCCGAGCCGGTCAGCGGGTAGCTGCATCCACCGGTCGCCAGCAGCACCTGCCGCGCCGGCAACACCTGCCCATCCGCCAGCCGAACGCCGCTGACATGTCCGTCCTGCACCAATATCTCTTCCGCAGGGCTCTTTGCCAAAAAGCGGGCTTGTCCAGCAAACTTCCGCAGCGCCTGCACAATATCCGCCGCCTGGTCGGAAACCGGGAAAACACGTTTCCCACGTTCGGTCTTTAGCGGCACGCCCAGCTCTTCAAACAGCGCTTTTGCTTGTGCAGGCGGGAACGCACGGGCCGCACTGTATAAAAAGCGCGGGTTGGTGCGCACATTTTCCAAAAATTCCTCCGGGGAACAGTCATTTGTCAGGTTGCAGCGTCCCTTGCCGGTAATCAGAAGTTTCCTGCCCGGCCTTGCATTCCGGTCCAGGATCACCGCCGGTATCCCCTGCTGCCCCAAAAACCCAGCGCAGCAAAGCCCGGCCGCGCCGCCCCCGATCAATACCGTTTGGCTCACGCCTGCCCTCCCTCATGCTTTTCATAAACGTCATATTGGTCCCAGATCTGCTCCAAACGCTCATAGGTATGCGAAACCTCGTCCCGCTTGCGCAGCCCTACCGCCACGATCAGCGCATTGATGACCGAAAGCGGCGCCACCAGCGAATCCACAAAGGAAACCATATCGCTGCGGGCCAAAAGCACATGGTCGGCAGCCTCGGCAATCGGGGATTTGCAGGAATCGGTGATCGCGACCACCTGCGCGCCGTTGGTGCGCGCGTAATGGGAAGCTTGTACCGTGCGTTTGGAATAACGCGGGAAGCTGATGCCGATCAAAACGTCCCCCGGGCCGATGCGCAGGATCTGTTCAAACATTTCGCTGCGGCTGTTGGTATCGATCATGCGCACATTCGGAAAAATATGGTTGAAATAAAAACTCAAAAAAATAGCCAGTGCAGAGGCCGAACGGATGCCGATGATATAGATGGATTTCGCAGCACAAATACATTCCACCGCGTCTGAGAACGCCTTTTCATCAATCTCTTCCATCGTCCGGCGGATCTTCTCAATATCCTTCCCCAGCACCTTTGACAGCACATTGGCATGCTCCAGCTGTTCGCTGGTGACATCCATCCGCTGCACCGCCGTCAATTTATTCCGGATCAGCTCCTGCAGCGCTTTCTGAAGTTCCGGATACCCGGCAAACCCCACTTCGGAAGCAAAGCGTACCACTGTGGATTCACTCACACCCACCGTATTCCCAAGCTTGGAAGCGGTCATAAACGCGGCTTTATCAAAATGATGGATCATATAATCTGCGATCAGCCGCTGCCCTTTTGAAAACTGCGGGGTCAACTGGCTGATGACTTCCAGCAAATCTTTCTCCATTTCGATTTCCTTTCCCACGATTTCATATTTTTATTTTTGACAGTATCGCCAAAGATAAAACCGAACTAAACTTTAGTATAGGCGAAACGCCTGCAAAATGCAAGCGTTTGCCGCAGATACCACAAAAAAATGCAGGATTTCCTGAAAATCCTGCATTTTGTCCAATTTTATCCTTACATTTTCGTGACTGCGATCGCATCGCTGATCGTTTTTTCCCTTGACTGCTGCCCGTATTTATTGACTTCGTTCTTATCCTTCGGCCCGTGGGAAATGCAGGCCGCACCACCGATACATCCGCCCACACAGGCCATGCCTTCGATAAAGTTTTCCTCCAGCATGTTCCGGCTGGCTTTGAGCAGCGCGATCTTGCACTGTTCGATCCCATCGCATGCCAGCGGTTTGGCGGTAAATTCCTCCTGGCTGACCCCGCGTTCCTTCAGCGCCTGCTTGACTGCATCCGAAAGCCCGCCGCTGCGCGCAAAGATCCGTCCAAAATAGGAAGCGTTATCCAAAACGCTGTCCTCCAATGTTTCGATCGCGATATCCCGCGCGTCAAACAGCGCCTGCAATTCCTCAAATGTCAGCACGCAATCGATCCCGGTCACTGATTCCTGCTGTACCTCCATTTTTTTGGCGGTGCACGGTCCGATAAAAATACATTTCGCACTCGGGTCAAGCCGTTTGACAAACCGCGCCACGGCCTCCATCGGTGAAGGGTTGTGGGAGATATGCTCCGCCATCTTGGGGACCGACTTGCGGATATACGCCACAAATGCCGGGCAGCAGGAACTGGTCAAAAACCTTTTTTCCACCAGTTCCCCGGCTTCCTCATATGCCACCATATCCGCTCCGAGCGCCGCTTCGACCACGTCATGGAATCCCAGCTTTTTCAGCCCGGTGATCACCTGGCCGGTGCGGGCATAATCGACAAACTGGCTGGAAATCGAAGGGGCAACGATCGCATAGACCTTGTATTTTTTGTTCTGCTCGCTCTCCTTCATAATTTTCAGCGCATCCAGGATAAACGATTTATCCACGATCGCCCCAAACGGGCACTGGTAAACGCAGGCGCCGCATGCAATACATTTGCTGTTGTCGATCATCGCGGAATTGTCATCCTTGTTCATGGTGATCGCATTGACTTTGCATGCGTTTTCGCACGGCCTGGTATATTTGAGGATTGCCGAATACGGGCAGGCCGCCGCACACTTTCCGCATTCAATGCACTTGCTCTGATCAATGCGCGCCCGGCCGTCCACCTCATGGATCGCCCCTTTCGGGCAGGCATGTTCGCACCGGTGGGCAATACATCCGCGGCAGGCTTTGCTCACATGGTAACGGTTGACCGTACATTCATCGCATGCGATCGGCAGCACCTCGATCACATTCGGGTTGCTTTTATCCCCGCCCATTGCAAGCCGGACCCGTTCGGTCACGATCGCCCGCTCTTTATAAATACAGCAGCGGGTGCTGGGCTTCGGGCCGGGGATGATTTCCAGCGGGGTTTCCCGGTATACCTCCTGCAGCCTTCCCTCGTCAAAATGCCGGATCACGCTTTTGAGCACCTTATATTTATACAGCTGCACATTCGTATCAAAATTGCGCGAAGCTTCCATCCCTGTTCCTCCTCTTCCGGCAGGTCCGCCATCAATAGAAATTTGTTTTCACCCGCTTGCCCATCTTCTCCAGATATTGCGCCAGGTCCTCGATCAGCCGCAGCTTGATCGAAAAATCGATCGACATCTCCGGGTTCTGGTGCGCCGGGTTCATCGCGCGGCCGACAAACAGGTTCACATCGGTCGCATCTTCAAACAGCAGCTGCGCGATCATCGAAGCGCCGTCCTTTTTGCCGACCCATTCGGTGTACCCTTCCTCCGAAGCGGAACTGTACTCTTTGGCGATCTCCACCACCCGCCCCATGGTCAGCACCCCTTCAGTGCACAGGTCTACCCCTTTGATATACCCGATCGGTGGGATATGCGGGTCCAAATAATCCAGCCGCGTTTCCACTTTTGTCCCAAGATAACGCGCAACGATCGACGAAGTCGTACCGCCGCAGACGATCGTTTTCCCCGGCAGGGAAAAGAACTGCTTCATGATCCGCTCGTCATCTTCCTTGTTGACCGGCGGCCCGATCATCAGGTTGACCGTCTGCCGCTCGCGGATCCGCAGCACGGCCACCGTCGTGTCATCCCCCGGATGATCCATATACAGGTCTTTGCAGGCGTCGCTGATCATGCTGGCGATCGCCTTGGCGGACATCCCTTCCCGGTATTTCGACTCGGCATATTCGACCACATTCGGCCGTTCCCAGCCGAAATTCAGCGATTGCCCGACCCCTGCATGGATTACGCCGTCGCTCATTGCAATGAAGATGTCTCCCAGCTGGATCTGGAACTGGGATTCATAGATTTTCTTGCCGGCGATCACCTTTTCCGTACGGGCGTATTCATAATTTTTCCCGCCGCGCAGCATGATGACGTCCGGGTTGTCGTATTGGATCAGGCTGATGACCCCATCCGCTGTGACATGCAGGATGGTAAAGGTCGCATACGCCACCTGGCGCACCGAACAGACCGGCAGCGTCTGCGCAATGGTGGTCACACATTCCTCGATCGACATGTTGGAGTCGATCATGGTGGAAACGATCTGGGCCGTCAGCGTGGAAAGGATATTCGCCTTGACCCCGCTGCCCAGCCCGTCGGCCAACACCATCGTAAAGCTGCCCTCCGGGTTCTGGCTTTTGACCATCACCCGGTCGCCGCACAGTTCTTCCCCATACTTATTCAGGCTGATAAAGCCATTTTCCATAAAAAGCCTGTCCATCAGTCATCCTCCGAGAGCACGGTATCTTTGATCCGGGTCAGGGCAATTTTTGTTTCCGCTGTGGTTTCCCCGAGCAGCGAAGCGATCTCCTGAACGATCCGCATCTGTTTTTCCACCACCTTATCGGTGATATCGATCGTCTGGGTACGGCGCTCCTTATATTTTTCATGCTGGAGATGCTCTTTGGTGATATCCTTGATGATCCCGAGCAGCTGATGGTGTTCGCTGTCCAGGATAACCGAAAGCTCGATATATTTTTCCCGGTCGGGCAGATACATCTTGCGGTCGATGATATCGTTGCCGGTTTCCAGCACGTCCTCAAACGCTGACGGGTCCATCAGTTCCACGATCATCGCCCCTATGGATTCCTTATCGGTCTGGAACAGCTGGTGGGCCGGCCCGTTCATCCGCTGGATGCACAGGCTTTCATCCAGCACCAGGATGGCGTTGGGCGAAACATTGAAGACGTTATTGGAGAAGGATTCCGCCTGTTCCCGCATGAACGGCAGGCACATCCCGATATCCGCTTTCCCGTTCCACACGGCCGCCGCTTTATCCCGGCAGGTCGGGTAGCCGCAGCTTCCGCAGTTGAGTTCATCCTCCGGCTTGGTCTTGCCCATCTTGGACAGGATCTCTTTGATCGCCGCTTCCGAAGGCCGCTGCTCATGCACATATTCGTTCGGCACATTCCGGAGCAGCCCGAATTTATACTGCACATCGAAATCCGGACGGCTTTTCCGGTCCGGTTGGGCATACTGGTTGAGCCGGCGGCGGCTCTCCAGGATGGTTTCCTTAAACGCCTTGGTTGCCGGGCCGTTGATGCAGCTGCCTTCGCAGGCGCTCATTTCGACAAAACAATGGCGCAGTCCGCCCCGCTGGATTTCTTCAATCGCATGGATGCAGTTTTCCACCCCATCCACCGTGAGGTATTCATAATCGCTGCCGCCTTTATCCATACACTCGATGATCCCGCCTGTTTTCGGGAAAAACCGGGACACGCGCCCCTCGTCCTCCCCGGGATCCTGCCGGCCGATCTCGATATGGCGCTGCTCCAGCCACTGCCCGAGTTCATCAAAGGTCAGCACACAGTCTATGTAACCCGGCAGCTTTTCCATCTCATCCTTTTGA
>CALXGW010000174.1 GCA_944387965.1 uncultured Anaerotruncus sp.
GGGGGGCTCCGTCCGAAGGGCGGTGGGGGGATGAACCGCAATCCCTCCGTCGCGGCTGCCGCCGCGCCACCTCCCGCCCCACAAGGGAGGCAGAGAATGAGGGCTGCCGCCGCGCCCTCTCTGGCCCCCCTTCCAAAGGGGGGCTGTCAGCGAAGCCGGCTGGGGGGATGAACCGGCTGTCGGCGAAGCCGACTGGGGGGATGAACCGGCTGTCGGCGAAGCCGACTGGGGGGATGTGCCCACAATCCCTCCGTCGCAGCGATCGCCGCGCCCTCCCCTTTTCTTGGCCCCCCTTCCAAAGGGGGGCTTTTTCGCTGCGCCCGCTCCCCCCTTGCCAGCCGCGGCATTTTCTGCTAGTATATTATCTGCCAAATCAACCGCCGGAATCCGGGCTGGACCTGCATATTTGCCCTTCCGGCGCATCCATGCAGCCAACAGGATTTTTATCGTCTGAAAGATACAGGAGAACCTTCTATGAAGATCGGCAACCTCGAGATCAAACCCACCGCCGCCCTCGCGCCGATGGCCGGTGTGGCGGACAGCGCTTTCCGCTGCATCTGCAAGGAATTCGGCGCGGCATATATGGTCGGGGAGATGGCTTCGGCCAAAGGCATGCATTATTCCGCCCGCAAAACCCGCGACCTGCTCGGCTTCTGCCCGCAGGAACGCCCGATCGCCGTGCAGCTGTTCGGGGACGAGCCGGAAATTTTAGCTGAAGCCGCCCGCAAAGCGCTGGAATTCCAGCCGGACGCCATCGACATCAATATGGGCTGTCCGGCGCCCAAAATCGCAGGCAACGGCGGCGGCAGCGCATTGATGAAAAACCCTGTCCTCGCCGGCAAGATCACCGAAGCGGTCGCCAAAGCGGTGGACCTGCCGGTCACGGTCAAATTTCGCAAGGGCTGGGACGATGAACATGTCAACGCAGTGGAATTTGCCAAAATCATGGAGCAAAGCGGGGCTGCCGCCCTCACCGTGCATGGCCGCACCCGTGAGCAGTTCTATTCCCCGCCGGTCGATCTGGACATCATCGCGGCGGTCAAGGCGGCCGTTTCCATCCCGGTCATCGGCAATGGCGACTGTGTCGACCTCGAATCTGTAATAAATATGTACGATTATACAAAATGTGATCTTGTGATGATCGGGCGGGGCGCACTGGGCAGCCCCTGGCTGTTCCGCCGGATTGACCGGTATTTTTCCGACGGGCTTTTGCTTCCCGACCCACCGCTTGAGGAAAAGATGCAGGTCATGCTCCGGCATATCCGGCTGATCTGTGAAAACAAGGGGGAACACCGCGGGATGCGGGAAGCGCGCAAGCACGCCGCCTGGTATATGAAGGGGATGCGGGGCGCGCCGGCCTTCCGCAAACAGAGCGGCGAACTGTGCACCTATGCAGACGCTGAGCGTCTGGCGCAGGCGGTGCTGGAAAAGAACGCCTGAGTGAAAAATTTTGGACAGAAAAGGACGATGCCTTTATGCGGCCAAGGAAAAAAACCAACCTGATCCCACGCCTGGAAGCCTGTTCCGCCGTCATCTTACAGGACCCGGTTTCCTTAAAAGGACAGATCCGGGAGGCTTTCCCGAACCCGGATGCGCCGCTGCATCTTGAAATTGGCTGCGGCAAGGGGCAGTTTATCTGCGAACTGGCGGCAAGACATCCGGAAATCAACTTTATTGCGATGGAACGGGAACCGAATGTCGCCGTGATCGCGACCGAAAAGGCGCTGGCAGCCGAACCGGCGCTATCCAACCTGCGTTTCATCCTGGACGACGCGGAAAAGCTGCCGGATATCTTCCTGCCGGAAGAACTTTCCCGCATTTATATCAATTTCTGCGACCCGTGGCATAAGCACCGGCAGTATAAACGCCGCCTGACCTGGCGCGGCAGGCTGGAAATTTATAAAAAACTGCTCTGTCCGGGCGGGGAACTGCATTTCAAGACCGATAACTATATGCTTTACCATTTTTCCACCTTTGAATTCGCGGCCGCCCTGCCCGCTTATTTTTCCACGACCGACCTGCACCACAGCGAATATGCGCAGGAAAATATCATGACCGAATATGAAACCTATTTTTCCAACCTCGGCCAGCCAATCTATTCAATCCGTGCAAAAAAACCGCTTTTAGCCCCCGAAACGGAAGGCTGACCGCCAATCGATACAAAAACGCCCCCGGTACCGGGTTCCCGGTATCGGGGGCATATCATTTCGCATGGGAAATCCGCATCCTAGGTATCCGGCCCGGACGGCTCATTCCTGAATCTGGGTCGCGTCGTCCAGGCTGAGCATCTCCTCATCTTCACTGCTGGAAGTTTCGTCGGGTTCAGGCTCTGTTTCCGGTTCCGGTTCAGGCGCCGGCGCTTCAAAATCCAGCTCCACATCCGGATGCACCTGCAGGAACATCTCCATCAGGGTATCCAGCATCCGCGCGCTCTGCCGCTCAAGCAGGACCGTATCCACCGGGTAGCACCGGCCCTGTTTGACCGCATCGGTCGTGCTGTAGACCTGGGTCGACTGGAAATAGGCCGGGTCGATCGAAACATCGTAAAAAATCACGTCCGGGTAGAGGTTGACTGCCTCTTCCTGCGGATACTGCCAGCCGGTATATCCGGCGGCGTCATTCTCCACCCCCACATAATTGGCCAGCCATTCATGCAGCGGCGTATCGCCGGTCGCCATGGTCAGCGGCGTCATCCGCAGGAAGATCGCCCCCGGACGGTCGACCGTTTCGCTGGCGGACCGCAGCGCCTGATAACCCTTTTTCAGTTCGCTGAACACCTCGACGCCCAGGTCTTCCCCGTCCAGCATACCGTCGATGGCGGTCGCCGCCGTGACATATACTTCCTCCAATTCGTCCAGCGTCCGGGCATATCCCAACACAACGACCTCTGCGCCCATCTGCTGCAATTGCACCGTATCCTCCTGGGTCAGCGGCGATGAGGTGAACACCACATCCGGTTCCAATTCCTCCATCTGCTCCAGATCGACCACCTGGGCGGTGCCGCAGCGGGTGCGGTCGGTGACCGATTCGGGATAATCGCAGTAATCGCTGATCCCGATCAACCGGTCCTGCGCGCCCAGCTCACATAAGATTTCCGTCAACGCCGGGGAAAGCGAAACGATCGCTTCCGGACGCTCGGGGATGCGGATATCCCCCATCGAAACCGGCCAGTTCGGGTCGCGCTCGGCTTCCGAACTGGAACTTTCCCCACTATCCTCCTGGTCATCTTTATTGCATCCTGCTGCTGTGAGCGCCAGTACGCCCGCCAGCAGGACTGCCACATATCGTTTCAGCCAATTTGCCATGCCGTATATCCTTTCCCCTGCCGTTTAACGGCCTGCTGCGTCCTGAAAACCGGCTTTTCCCGGTCTTTCCTTCTGTTTTTCCATTGTATCCTATCTGCCGCCCGGTGTCAACGCTGCCGGATTGCATGCCCGGCGGTTTTATGGTATCCTGTTTTTGGAAAATGGTTGGGGCAAGCTGCCCGGAGCGGGAGGGATTTTTAATGGAAATTGCGCATGTCGCGCTGTACGTCAACGACCTGGAAGCTGCCAGGGATTTTTTTATCCGCTATTTTGACGCGGTACCCAATGCGGGATATCACAATCAAACCACCGGTTTCCGGTCATATTTTTTAAGTTTTTCCGGCGGCGCACGCCTGGAAATCATGCACCGGCCTTCCCTCTGCGACCTGGAAAAGCCGCTTGCCCGCACCGGGTACAGCCATATCGCATTCAGTGTCGGCAGCCCGCAGAAGGTGGACGAACTGACCTGCCGCCTGAAAGCGGACGGCTATCCGCTGCTCAGCGGCCCACGCACCACCGGCGACGGGTATTATGAAAGCTGTATGCTCGATCTCGAGGGCAACCAGATTGAAATTACCGTCTGAACCGGGCCGGCAGGCGGGATTTCCCCGCTTATTTTGGCTTACTGCTTCTATTTTCGGGCTGTTTATGATAGGATAGGAAAAGGGATGGGCCGCCGGGCATAAGCCGCCGCCCCATCGGTTATTTTATAAATCTGACAATCGAAAGGGTTGGTATTTTTATGAAAAAGCTTTCTGTTTACGATCTGACGCAAAACCCGTTTTCCCTGATTGGGAAAAGCTGGGCAATGATTACCACCCGCGACGGGGATAAAACCAATACGATGACCGCTTCCTGGGGCGGGGTGGGAATCATGTGGGGCAAACCGGCTGCATTTATATTTATCCGGCCGCAGCGGTTCACCCGGGAACTGATCGACGTAAGCGGCAATTTTTCCATCTGTTTCTTCCCGGAGAGCCAGCGGGAAAAGCTTTCCTACTGCGGTTCCCATTCCGGCCGGGACGGCGACAAGCTGGCCCATTGCGGTTTTACCGCCTCCACCCTGGACGATGCGCCGGTGCTTGACCAGGCGGAACTGGTGCTGACCTGCAAAAAACTCTACCGCCAGCAGCTGGACGGCGAATTTTTCTGCGTGCCCGGCATTGATGAGCAATATTATGCCGATCACGATTACCACTACATGTATGTCGCCGAAATCCTTTCAGCATATGAAAAATAATCGGGCGCCGCGCCCTCTCCCTGGCCTCCCTTTGCACAAGGGAGGCTTTTTTTCGCCCCGCCCTTTTGGCCCCCTTGTGTAAAGGGGGCTCCGCCGAAGGCGGTGGGGGATTGTGCGAAAGCCCGGGCAGCCCTGCGGCTGCATGTCAATCCCTCCGTCGCGGCTCCCGCCGCGCCACCTCCCTTTGCACAAGGGAGGCTTTTTGCTGTGCGCCCCTTCTGCCCCCCTTGTGTGCGGGGGCTCCGCCGCAGGCGGTGGGGCATTGTGCGAAAGCCCGGTCAGCCCTGCGGCTGCATGCCAATCCCTCCGTCACGGCTCCCGCCGCGCCACCTCCCTTTGCACAAGGGAGGCAGAGGATGGGGGCTCCGCCGCGCCACCTCCCTT
>CALXGW010000175.1 GCA_944387965.1 uncultured Anaerotruncus sp.
CAATACCAAAGATGGTGAAGTGTTCCATTACAAAGCCAAAGCTAAGCGGAGTGAGGCCCCACTGGATTTCCGGCATCGGGATTTCTCTGAGCAGTGCCGGAGCCAGGATGATCGCAAACAGCTGCGCAGGAACAACGCCCTGGTTCCTGAGCAGGCGGCAGAAGTTATTTTTCTTTGCCATCCGTTCAAAGCTCGGGTTGAACAGGAAGAAATAGGAAAGCAGGACAGAGATGAGAACTGTCCACGGAGCAGCCGGCATACGGGCCGTGATAACGTTGGTACCGGCAGTAACGCCCGCGCCGAGCACAACGCCTGCTTTAATGGACATCGGGATGTGGTCAACCAGCCAACGGCCGATACCAGTACTTCCCATGATGAGGAAACTCAATGCGACCAGCATCTGCAAAGCAATCATTGCGTGGATACGGTCGACATTCCCGGTCGCATAATCCGGAACCGCCCAGGCGCTCAGATAGTTCAGCGTCAGAGGAAGGGCCGGCGTGATCCAGCCAGGGACCACCGGGTCGCCCAACAGGGACGGCAGATAGTAGCATACCGCATTCAGTACGCCGAAGGTCAGCGCCATCAGGAATGCTCCATTTTCGGTCAAGCCCAGCGCCGCGACATTTTCCGGTATATCCAGGCCAAAGGTGGTCATTGTGGTGGTAACGCCCGCGCCCAAACAGGCGACGCCCAAGAACATCGCAGCCGCCATCTCCGTCCACTGCCACTCATGATGGATGAGCGGGATGCGGATCTTAAATGGCCCAACTTTGATGCCTGGCTGCTCTTTGCCATATTCCCTCTTCTTGAGCGGGAACTTCTCGGTCATGAAGCCTTCCGGAATCTGCTGTTGAACTTTGGTGGTTGCAGGTTCACTCATAGAAAAACCCCCTTAGAAAATTTTGAATGGTTTTGATCTGGCTTGTTTCTATTTTCTCCCTATATTTATGAAATCTATTGGGCGGATAGATTTCAAAATATACAAAAATGTGTGTAAAATGCTTTTGATATGTCAACATTATATCATATTTTTTTTGCAAATTCATTATTTATTAAAAAAATAATACATATTTATTAAAATTTGTTAATTTTATGATATTTGCAAGAAATTTTTGGTAATTTTAAACATACAATTTATTTTTTTATTCTTCTATTGCCTATTTCTGTATACAAATTGAGCCCAGTTATAAAAAACTGGGCTCAATAACACATTTTATTTTTTAAATTTCCCTGAATATGGAAAATTTAAATTTATTTTTTGATGCTTAGCCTTCTTCTGCCTTCATATCATACTTGTGGTTGAGTTTTGCAAACTCCGGTCCGGCATCTCCCGAAATCCGTTTTAACAGTTCTTTCCGATAATGCAGCTGACGAGATAAAAACTCATCAAAGCCCTGGCGTTCTGTCTCGCCGGCCAGGATTTCGGGGTGCTCGCAGCCCAACAGGAAAGCGCGGGCAACTCCAAACATTTGCTCAATCGGCTCAGAAAATTGCCGTTTCAGCCGCTTGCTGCGGGAACACTGCCGGTCAAGTTCCTCCTGTGCCTGTGCCATTTCCCGGTAAAGCGCGACCACCTTATCGCTCAACGCACGTTCCATTGCAATGCGTATTTTTTCCGGCTGGTCTTCCATTGGCAGCACCTGTGCTTTGCCGGTCCCTTTATTTTCGACTGCTAAGCGGGTTCCTTTTGGATCCGCACATACATAATTGCTGATTTTTACAAAAGCAAATGCAAACCTGTTACATGTAAGGCGCACCTGCCGCTGCTGCTTTTTGGAGAATAAAAAACTCAATACCACCGCAAGGATCATCACCCCATATGCAATTCGGATGATCCACGCCATATCCATGTCCATAACTGCACCCATAACCATACCTCCATTGTACCCAGCTGTTTTGCTATGCAAAAACGCATAAAGTTTTTATGCACGGCAGGGCATATTCCTACTGTACCATATTCTTTTGCCCGCGTCCAGCTTTTTCCTGCGCTGCTTGTGGACAAAGCGGAAAGCCGCCTTGTAACCTTATGCAATTTGTGTTACAATCTGTTTAAGTTTTGATGGTTTGAGGAGGAAATCAGAATGGCCAAACAGGAACAGACAAAATTTGCCAAACCCGTGATCAGCAGCCTTTTTTTTCTTGCCGCAGTGATGCTGCAGCTTTATTTTCTGCGCAATATCTTTACCTTTGCTATCACTGAGTTGCCGCTTACCCTTTTGATCGAACTTATTTTCACCCTGCTTACCGTTTATGGCGCCGCCAGGAGCGCTAGCGTCCAGGGCTGGGGGAATGCAGCGGCCTGCGGCAGCGCAATCGTTGTATTTGCCGCCTATATCGGATTCGATATTATCCATTACAATACGCTTTCCTTGCTTTACTCCATGACACTTGGCATGGACAAGCAAAACCTCGGCCTTGCTGTTTTGGTCGGGAAAAGTATTCTGATCCTGCTCGGCCTGATCGCCGCCATCCCCATTAAACCACAGCCCACCCAGGAGGAATATGCCGATGCGTTCGTTGACGCAATGGAGCTGCAAAAGCTGGCCTGGGCAAAAGCAAGCGCGAAAAGTGCTAAAAAAGAGCTTCAGGATATGCGCGACCGGTTGGCGCCCCAGCCGGAGGAGGAATCCGCAGAAGAGCCGGAGCAATCCGCTGACAACGCCGATACACAGCAAGTCCCTGCCGGGCAGGCCCCAGCCAGCCAGGAGGAAACTGCGCAACCCTGATACTGCTCTACTGTTCTGGAGAAAATCAACGCCTGCAAGCAGCCTGGCGGGCTGTTTGCAGGCGGTTTTTATGTAAAACATATCTGAGCGTACCTTTAAAGGAGGGGCTAAAATGGGGCCTGCCGTGAGCATCATCATCCCTGTATATAATGCAGAAAAATCCCTTCGGCGCTGCATTGACAGCGTGCTGCATCAGGAGTATACCGATTTTGAACTGCTGCTTATAAACGACGGCAGCACAGATTCCTCCGGATCCATCTGTGACGCCTATGCGCAACAGGACTGCCGGGTGCATGTTATCCATAAGGAAAACACCGGCGTATCCGATACTAGAAACGCTGGATTGGACCGCGCAAAGGGTACTTTTGTGCAGTTTTTGGACAGCGACGACTGGATCACGCCTGACGCGACCAAACTGCTGGTACGCACTGCGCAGTCCACTGCTTGTGATATGGTCATTGCAGATTTTTACCGTGTGGTGGGGGAAAGGGTTTCCCACATGGATGGGATCGGTGAGGACGCTGTGCTCTCCCGTGAACAATTTGCTGAACACATGATGGAAAACCCGGCAGATTTTTATTACGGTGTCCTTTGGAACAAACTTTATCGCCGTGAGATCATTGAGGGCCATCACCTGCGTATGGATGTTGATATCCACTGGTGCGAAGATTTTATCTTCAATCTGGAATATATGCTGCATGCCCAGACCTTTTCCGCCCTGAAAGCACCTATTTATTACTATGTAAAAACCAAAGGGTCCCTTGTCACACAAAACGCTTCCATCTCAAAGGTCATCCGCACAAAACTTACCGTTTTTGAATATTATCACAACTTTTATAAACATGTGCTGGATGCAGCTGATTATGACAAGAAACGCCTGCAGGTTTACCGTTTCCTGATCGATTCCGCCGGGGATAACGGGGTACTGTCTTCCCTGCTGCCCGGAACGACAAAAAAACTTGGCGATGAACGCATCAGTACATCGCCCGGCGCAGTATCGAGCGACGGGATCTTGGCAGACGCCTACCGCAGCCGCAAACTGCTGGATCGGTATCTGGAAATCGTAGCGCTGGAAAATGATCTTTCCCTACCTGAGGCCCGCCTTTTATTGTATCTGAATGATTCTTGTCAGATTTGCAGCAAAAAGGAACTGGCAGACTTTACCGGTATGAACCGGGGCAGTTTGACGCTGACGCTCCAACGGCTTTCGATCCGGGGAATGATCGAAGTGGATGAGCAGCGGGTACCCGGATCAAAATCCGCCAGAAAGCAACTGAAGGTTTCCTTTCTTCCATCCGCCGACCCCATCCTCGCTGATTTGGCAGCTGCATTAAATGATTATGACCAGGCTTGTTTTTCAAATTTTACACCGGAAGAACATGCCGCCTATACCGCTTTGACCCAAAAAATAAAAGCAAATATGCAGAAGGTGCTGCAATGAAATCCCCTTTTATACCTTTATCAAGCTGCAGTGTCAGAGTCAGACCAAACAGGAAGGCGAACAAATACAACGAAAAAGGCACGGCTGTGGCCGTGCCTTTCTGGAATCAACAGTTAGGTCTACCTAATCCGTACCGCTTGCCGTACACCATACCCCTTTAAGGTTCACGGTTCTTTCTTCCCTGCAAAAATCGGCCAGCAGATCAAGTGAAGAATAAATCAAGTAAAAATCCCGAATGCCAAGGCATTCGGGATTTTTTGGAGCAGGTGACGGGAATCGAACCCGCGTTGTCTGCTTGGGAAGCAGAAGTGTTACCATTGCACCACACCTGCGAAGCGTGTTTTATTATACCCTGTTTTATCCGCAAAGTCAAGCCTTTTCATAAAATCGCCGCCAGGCGCTCCCCGCAAGGCAGCGGGACACCTGGCGGCGATCACCCTATTCGGCCAATTCCGCCCATTCCTCCATCAGTATGTTCAGCCGCGCGCGCATTTCTTCCAGCTCTGCACAAACCTGGGCCGTCTTCTGATAATCGCTCGAAATCTCAGGGTCGGAAAAGCTTTCCTGTGCCCTGGAAATGGACAACTCCACATCCGAGATCTCCTGTTCCAGTTCCTGCAGCCTATGTTTCCGCGCCGCCTGCTGTGCACGCTGTTTTTTACTGCGGTAATATTCATTTTGCTCTTTTTCGGCAGCCTTTTCCTCTTTTTGCCGGATTTCTTCCCTCTGTTCAGACGCCAGATGCTTTTGTTTTTGCTCCAGATACTGTTCATAATTGCCCGGATAAGAATATAACCCATCCGGCAGCATTTCCACCATCCTGGTGGGCATCCGGTTGAGCAGATAGCGGTCATGGGAAACTGCCAGGATGGTTCCCTGGTATTCCATCAGCGCATGATCCAACACTTCTTTTGTGGATATGTCCAAATGGTTGGTTGGCTCATCCAAAATCAGCACATTCCCTGCTTCATACATCATAATTGCAAATTTTAACCGCGCTTTTTCTCCCCCGGAAAGCATGTCTACACGTTTTTGGATGGCTTCCCCGCTGAAATGCAGACTGCCGAGGATGTTGCGCAGATCCTGTTCATAAGTCTGCGGATATCGATCCCAAAGTTCCTCCAATACGGTCTTATACCCATGCAGCCCCAGTTCTCCCTGCTCAAAATAGGATACCTTTACATTCCGCCCCCATAAGATCCGTCCTTCCCCACTGCGCGGGGTATGTTCCGGTTTTAAACCGCGCAGGATACTTTTTAAAAAAGTGGATTTTCCAACCCCGTTCGGGCCAACCAGGGCCACCTTTTCCCCGCGCATCAAATCAAAATCAATATCTTTGCATAACGCCCTGCCCGCCGGGTCACCCCCTGCATACAGGCACAACCCTTTGACATGCAAAATATCCTTTACCGGTTCCTGCTCATACCGGAAAGCCATATGCACCGGATGCAGCGGTTTTGGCGGCTGCTTGATGATTTCAAGCCGTTCCAGTTCCTTTTCCCGGCTGTGCGCAAGCGCAGCGGTGGACGCCCGCACCTTGTTGCGCGCAATAAAATCGGTCAGCTTGGCAATATTCTGCTGCTGCATCCGGTATTCTTTCAGCTGCCGTTCATACACCATTTCGCGTGTTTTCTGATATTTGGTATAATTCCCCTTATATGCCGTCACACGCAGATTTGCGACTTCCCATATCTTATTGCAGATCTTGTCCAGGAAATACCGGTCATGGGATACCACCACAATCGCGCCCCGGTAACCCTGCAAATATTCTTCCAGCCATTGCAGCGTTGCAAAATCCAGATGGTTGGTCGGTTCGTCCAGCATCAGAAGTTCCGGGCCTCCAAGCAGCAGTTTTGCCAGTGCAAGCCGGGTTTTTTCGCCGCCCGACAATGTCCCGCACGGGGTCGAGAGGTCTTTGCTTCCAAATCCCATGCCATTCAGGACAGTTTGTATCTTGATATCGATCTGATACCCCTCATTGGTTTCAAAATAGGTCTGCAACTGCGCAAACGTATCGGCAAGCTTTTGATATTCCGGGTCGCTGTGATCGGTATACCCCTGCATCAGGTCGGAAACCTGTTTGCTTTTTGCCTGCGCATCCAGCAGCGGCCGGAATACCTCCCGCATTTCTTCCAGGATCGACCGGTTGCTGTCCACCCCGCTGTCCTGTTTCAAAAACCCCAGCGTAAGCCCTGCTTTGGCCGCACGTTCCCCCTCTTCAAATGCAAGGCTTCCTTCCAGCACATTCAGCAGGGTGGATTTTCCCGCCCCGTTTGCCCCCACCAGGCCGATCCGGTCGCCTTCCTCCACCTTTACGCTGGCGCCCATGAATATCAGCCGTTGGGCATACATCTTTGTCACATTATCTAGACTCAGCAGCATAATTTTTTCCCCTGTATCTGTAAATTCGTCAGTTATTTCTGCTCAAACCGTCCCGTCCGGACGGCTTTTCAAAAAGCCCGCCCACTGTTTTCCCCTTCCAAAAGCTGTTTTGCATCTTCATCCGGCAATGCGGACACCTGGTCGAGCCGGCGCTGGATCATCCGGGTGCGTACCCCGACCAGCTGATCCAGTTCATGGTTTGCCTGCTCCAGCCGCTGCTGGGCAGCCCCCAGCACCTCTCCAAAACGTCCAAATTCGGTCTTGACCGCCCCCAGCACCGCCCATACCTCGCCCGACCGCTTTTGGATGGCCAGCGTGCGGAATCCCATTTGCAGGCTGTTGAGCAAGGCCGCCATGGTCGCAGGCCCGGCAATGCTGACCTTATAATCCCGCTGCAGGCTTTCCAGCAGCCCCATCCGCACCGCCTGGGCATACAGCCCTTCAAACGGTAAAAACAGGATGGCAAAATCGGTCGTATAAGGCGGCTCAATATATTTTTCCCGGATATCCTTTGCAAATGACTTCATCCGTGCAGAAAACTGTGCCGATGCAGCCGAAATCGCAGCCGCATCTGCGCTCTCATAAGCATCGCAAAGCTGGGTATAGGCGTCGGCTGGAAATTTCGCATCAACCGGCAGCCAAACCGCCTTTTCCCCATCCCCTGGTAGCTTCACCGCATATTCCACAAAATTCCGGCTGCCCGGCCGGGTAGCAATATTCGCCTCATACTGTCCCGGGGCCAATATTTCCTCCAGGATTGCCCCCAGCTGGATCTCCCCCAAGACCCCGCGCGTTTTGACATTGGAAAGCACTTTTTTCAGGTCCCCCACCCCGGCCGCAAGCGTCTGCATCTCGCCGAGCCCCTGATACACCTGCTCCAGCCGTTCGCTCACCAGCCGGAAAGACTGCCCAATCCTGGATTCCAGCGTCTTTTGCAGCTTTTCATCCACCGTCGCGCGCATCTGCTCCAGCCGGCGGTTATTTTCATCCTGCATGGCGGCAAGGCTGCGCTCCGCCATCTCCCGCATGCTGGAGATTTGTTCATTGCTGCGTGTCTGGAAGCTTTCAAACCGGCTGTCCATATTTTTCATATAATCGGCCACCGAGCGCTGCAATGCCTCCTGACGCAAAAAAAGTTCATTCGACATCTGCGACTGCCCGCCGCGCAGCCCTTGCCCCAAACTGCCGACTGCCCGGGCAATATTCTGCTGGTTTTCCTGCCGGAGCAGGTGCAGGTCTTTATAGAGCTGTGCGCTCAACCCTTCGATTTTTACCAGGATCTCATCATCCGATCTCTGTACCGCATGTTTTTTTGCCTGTAACGCCGCCGCCAGTGCAGCTATTGAAAAACACGCCGCCAATATCCCGCCGATCGCGGCAATCCAGATCAACGCCTGGTTTTCCATATCCTGTCCCTTTCCGGCCTTCTCCCTCACGGCCTGTCCCCGGTAAAACTTCCTGCTGCCGCCATCCCCTGCAGCGGCGGGCTGTCTCCTTCGCACATTATACCAAATTCCGTTATCAGATACAATGATACCCACAAATGAAAACCCGGCGTCCCTGTCCCCTGCTTTAAAAAATGAGGAGAGGTGGGGCTGCCGGGTTTTTATCTGGCAGCCGTAGCGCTGCCTTGAAATAGAAAAAAGCACCCGTGGAGAGGCCGGGTGCTTTTCTTATTCATTTTGGGTCAGCCTAATGAGCAATCATTAGAAGCCGGTGCCCGGGTTGGTTTTGGAGGGCTCTTCAACAACGTCAGAACCATCAGCAACAGCGTCGTCAACGACCGCGGTGCCATCGGTTACAACATAGGTGCCCAGCTGACGGGTACGCAGGGTGATGACTTCATCATCATCATCGTTGGTGCCCAGGGTGCAGGAAGCAGTGATGTCCTCGAGGACGCCGTCTGCATCCGCCAGGTATACGCGCAGATCCTCAACCGCTACATCGTACTCATCGTCATCGTTGATGTACGGATTGTAGATTTCGAGGGTTGCACGGGAGGTGGAAGAAATCGCCGGATTGCCAACGAATTCGAGTACAAAGCCGTCAGCATTGCCGATAACCTCGCTGTAGGTGGAATCAACCCACTTGGTGGAGAGTTTCGGATAGTATTTCGCAACATCGGAATCAGCCTGGAAGGTCAGACGAGCGATATCGTTGTTCTCATTGTGCCAGGTGATCTCGTTGTCGTCATCTTTGGTCGGTTTGGCAATGTAGCCGCCCGTACCAGCATCCCAGTCCTCGTCACCGTCAACCTGGACGTTACCCATCCAGCCGGTGATGTCATAGATTACATATGCATCTTCATTATGCAGGAAATTACCATCATCGGTTTTAGCGGTGAATTTTACGGACGGGGAGAATTTGTACTCGTTGGAAGTCAGATCGTCTTTCAGTTCGATCTTGATGAACGCATTGCGGCCACCGTTTTTGACTTTCTCA
>CALXGW010000176.1 GCA_944387965.1 uncultured Anaerotruncus sp.
AGCGGTTGTAGACATCCCGATATTTGCTCTTGGCCAGCTGGGCATATACCTGGGTCGAGGAGATATCGGCATGACCCAGCATATCCTTGATATCCTTGAGCTGCGCACCGTTTTCAAACAGATGGGCCGCGAAGGAATGGCGCAGGGTGTGCGGGGTGATATCCTTTTTGATCCCGGTGCGTTCAGCATAATACTTGATAATCTTCCAAAAGCCCTGTCGTGTCAGCTGTTTGCCATTGAGGTTGACAAAGAGATTTTGGTTGGACCGGTCGGAGACGATGAGCGGGCGCACCCGGTAGAGGTAGTCGCTGAGCGCGCCAACCGCTTCGGCATAGATGGGGATGAACCGCTGGCTGCGGTCGCTGTGGCAGTTGAGCATGCCGAGCTGGAGGTTGACATCGTCCACCTGCAGATTGATCAGCTCACTGACCCGGATACCGGTCGCGTAGAGCAGCTCGAGCATCGCCTTGTCCCGACAGCCTTTGGGTGTTGCGATGTCGGGACTCAGCAGCAGCTGGTCAATTTCGGCATTGGTGAGAATTTCCGGCAGCTTTTTGTCCTCCCGCTCCGCCTTGATGGTTCGGGCGGGATTGTGGTTGCACAGCTCGCGCCGCATGAGATATTGGTAAAAATTTCGCATCGAAGCAATGCCACGGATCACCGTGGCGTTGCTTTTGCCATGTTCCTTGAGAAAGGCGACATACCGTTCGATCGCTGCCTCGTCGGCCTGGGTCAAGCTGCTGTCCGGATGATCCGCTTCCCAGAAGGAACGAAAGCTGTTCATATCCCGCATATAGGATTCCAGTGTGTTGGCGGAGACCTTCTTTTCGTCCTCCAGATAGTCCCGGAAGGCTTCCAGCAGATTTTCATTTTCCTTCATTCGAGAACCCCACTCTCCATCTACAAAACAACCGAACCTGCAAGTGCTGCCAGCAGGATGACATCGAGCAGCGCGCCGCACGCTGCGAGGAGGACCAGCAGCAAAAAATGCCTGCAGTATCGTTTTGACCGTCCGGCCATGCCGCCCCTGCCCGCTTCACTGGTGATGGCGGAAAGCAGCATCAGCGAGAGACCAAACGCTTCGCCGCAGCCCGAACAGACGGCAAATGCCCGTATCAGAGCAGGCGGCAGCAGGATCGCCAGCGAAAAGATCATGCCGGGCGTTCCATTGTACATCATCAAATGCCCCATCGACGCGCCCAAACCCAATCCGTGGAAGAGCGGAATGGCCAGAATCAGGGGAGCCGATACAGCACAAAAACCCAAAAAGAACAGAAGGACCAGGAAAATCAGGGTGGCGTAGAAGGAGGAAAGAAAGGTCTCAGAGGCCGTCTGGCCGAGCCGGTCGGTGAGGAAAACTTCGGCAATACCGCCCAAATTGAGGGGACTGCTGGCCGGAAAGGAGGGCGCGAGTAGCAGCCCGCCCACCAGCCCGGCAGCAAACAGCAGACAGAAAAGCAGCAGTCTGCCGCGGTGTCGAATCGACCGGAGAAGCGTTTGAGGCGCCCGTCTGGCGGGGCGCCTTGCAGTTATATAGGGATGCCGGCCGTTGGTCCAGATCATCTGCATCATCCTTCCGGAGGCTTGTACTGTATCCCTATGCGGAAGGTGGCGTGGATATGTGGACCAACGGCGGGCGACAGAGCGATTTTAAAAGAAGATGTGATATCTATCTTATACGTTTTTTGAGGAAACTGCAAGAAACCGGCGGAAGAATCCTGCGATTTTGTCAACCCATCTCAAATTATGTAATCTAAATTATGTATTCTAACAAAATGTTATGGTAACAACATTATGGAAACCACTATATCTTGCGGCTTGACAACCAAAAGCCCCCAACGGTTTCAGAGACCGCTGGGGGCTTGGAAAGCTATGCAAAGTGTGCCAGAAAACCATGAATCAGAGGTTCGTAACCCGCAGATGGGGTCGATTTCCCTCTTCCGCGCCGGATAAGAGCTGTTCTTACTCGGGATCGGACGCGAGGGCCGCCTGGATCATAATGGCACATTCGACCCGTTTGCGCTCGAGGTCACAGGCGATCGTATGCGGTTTGCGGATGTCCCCTTCCCGCTGGAAATTCTGGGCGCTGCAGCCGCCGCTGCAGTAGAATTTGGCCCAGCAGGCGGAGCAGTCGGGTTTGGAGAGCACGTGGGTATGGGCGAAGGTCGCCTTGATTTTTTCGTCGCAGCTGCCGTCGAAGACACTGCCCATCTTCCAGCCGTCGAGACCGACGAACTGGTGGCAGGGGTAGACATCCCCCTGTGGGGTGATGGCGACATACTCGTTGCCGCAGCCGCAGCCGCGCAGCCGTTTGATGGCGCAGGGACCCTGGCTGAGGTCGATCATAAAATGGAAAAAGTTGATCGTGTCCCCTGCCCTTCTGCGTTCGATCAGCAGGTCAGCCAGCCGTTCATATTCGGCATAGATGGTGGGAAGATCCTCCTCGGTGATCGCGTAGCTGAGTTCGGGGTCGGAGACGACCGGTTCGACCGAGATCTGATCGAAGCCCTGCTCCCGCAGATGCAGCACGTCGTTGGCAAAATCGAGGTTATATTTGGTGAAGGTACCGCGGACGTAGTAGTCCTTGTCCCGGTCACGTGCGGCAACCAGCTGTTGCATTTTGGGCAGGATGAGATCGTAGCTGCCCTTGCCGTTGGCGGTCACCCGCAATTTGTCGTGGACCTCCCGGCGCCCATCGATCGACAGAACGACGTTGGACATCTCCCGGTTGATAAAGTCGATCTTCTCCTCATCCAAGAGCAGACCGTTGGTGGTCACGGTGAATCGGAAATTTTTATTGCAGGCGGCCTCCTTCGACCGGGCGTAGCGGACGACCTCCTCAACCACCTCCCAGTTCATCAGCGGTTCGCCGCCGAAGAAATCGACCTCGAGGTTGTGACGGTTGCCCGAGTGGGCAATCAGGTAGTCGATCGCCTTCAGTCCGACCTCCCGGCTCATCAGTGCCCGGCCGCCCTTGTAATCACCGGTGGAGGCAAAGCAGTAGTCGCAGCGCAGGTTGCAGTCGTGCGCGATATGCAGGCACATCGCCTTGATCGGCGCCATCCCCAGCATGTCCGCACATTCCGCGTAGCTGTCGTCGGTAAAGAGCTCACCCTGCTCGGCGAGCGAACGAATCTCGGCGTAGGCTTCCCGGATTTCATCGGGGGCGCCATAGGCGGCGAGCTGCCCCAACAGCGCCTCCGGAACGCGGTCGGGCAGCGGTGGGGTCAGTGTACCCACCAGATGATAGCTCAGCTCATCAAACAGATGGACGGCTCCGCTGCCCACATCCAGCACGATATTGAAGCCGCGCAGCTGGTATCGATGGATCATCCTATTCCTTCCTTTCACACAAAACTTCATGTGTACGCAGCGGCTGGAGAGGCCGGTCTGCGATGCACATGAAGCCTTTGACGGACAGGGCCACAGCGCCCTGCAACCTTCGTTTTTCTTTTCCGGTTGTACTGCCGGCCGGCGCCCGATTGCACCGGCAGATAAGCAAAAAGGCATCCAGCGGGGGATGCGTTTCATTGCAGATCGATGGCAAGCTTACCGGCTGCGGTTCTCGCACTTCTGGTTGGCAACCGTGCAGGACGTCTTGCAGGCCGACTGGCAGGAGGCCTGGCATTCGCCGCAACCGCCGTGCTCGGCGCTCTTCTTGAGATTCTGGGTATTCAGGGTCTTGATGTGCTTCATGGTACATTTCCTCCCAAACAGTCTGGTTTCACTGCCGCTATTATAGCATAATCCTGTAGACGATTCAAGAGAGAAGCTGCCGGAAATGCGGACTTCTTTACGGAAAGACGCAGAACACGGCAGAACCATTCCGGCCCTGCCGCGTCAGAATCGAATGGAATACCGCTGCTGGCCGTGTCAGGCACGCAGCTTTTTCCGAACATTGACCCCCAGCATGCCGCCGATCAGCGCGGTTACCAGGATGATGACCAGTCTCGAAAGCGAGATCAGGCCGGTGCCGGCAATACCGATGCCGGCATTGACCAG
>CALXGW010000177.1 GCA_944387965.1 uncultured Anaerotruncus sp.
CAGGGAAGTGAAATTGAAATCCAATGCAGCGGCGACCGGGAGGATGAAGCGTTGAAAGCTGCGGTCGCGCTGGTGGAATCCGGTTTGGGCGAATAAACGGAAAGGGCGGGCAAGGATGGTTTTAAACGGCGTAGGGGCTTCGAAAGGGATTGGGATCAGCAAAGCGGTGCATGTCGTGCAGCAGCAGCTGGATTATTCGCAGGCCCAATACGCGGGATTTGCCGCGGAAAAGGAAAAATTGGCGCAGGCGGTATATACGTTCTGTGAACAGACCCGGCAGATGGCTGCGGATGTGAAATGCCGGGCGGGGGAAAAGGAAGCGGAAATCCTGGAAGGGCAGATGATGCTGCTGCAGGACCCGTTTATGATTTCCCAGATGGAGCAGGAAATGATGCAGGGCGCGGTGGTACAGGCGGCGGTGGACCGGGTATGCACCTCTTTTGCGGAGATGTTTGCCGGGATGGAGGATGAACTGATGAGCCAGCGCGCTGCCGATATCTGCGATATCCGTACCCGGCTGCTGGGGATTTTGCTTGGCGTCAAACCGGTGGATATTTCAAAACTTCCAAAAGGCAGCGTGATCGTGGCGCACGATTTGACCCCTTCCATGACGGTGGGCATCCAAAAGGAAAATGTGGCGGCGATTGTGACCGAAACCGGCGGGCAGACCAGCCATTCAGCCATCCTGGCGCGTGCGCTTGAGCTGCCGGCAGTATTGAGCGTCGCCGACGCCCTGAAAAAGATTGCCCCGGATGAAATGCTGATTGTGGACGGTGAGGCCGGGCAGGTGATTGTTTCCCCGGATGCGCGCCAGCTGGCATCCGGCCAGCAGCGGCAGCATGAACTGCTGGAGGAACGCGCAGGATTGGAATTTTTCCGCGAACGGGAAACGCTGGATGCGGACGGCCGGAAATTTTTGCTCTATGCCAATATCGGTTCGGTCCAGGAGGCGCAGGCAGCAGCCTGTTCCGGCGCGGAAGGGATTGGACTGTTCCGGACGGAGTTTTTATTCATGGACCGGGACGAATTGCCGGGCGAAGAGGAACAATATGCAGCGTACAGCCAGGTTTCCGCATGTATGGCGGGCAAGGAGGTCATTATCCGTACGCTGGATATCGGCGGGGATAAGGAAATCCCTTATTTACATCTGCAAAAAGAAGAAAATCCCTTTTTGGGGTTCCGGGCAATCCGGTATTGCCTGGAAGAAACGGGCGTTTTCAAGACCCAGCTGCGCGCTTTGCTGCGGGCCGGCGCCGCGCATCACAATTTGAAACTCATGTTCCCGCTGGTGACCGGGGCAGAAGAAGTCCGGGCGGCCAAAAAGCTGCTGGAAGAATGTAAACGGGAACTGCGGGCAGAAGGTAAGGCGTTTGATGGGGAAATATCGGTTGGCGTTATGATTGAAACGCCTGCGGCAGCCCTGATTGCAGACCTGCTCGGGCAGGAGGCGGACTTTTTCAGCATCGGGACCAACGATCTGACCCAATATACCCTGGCGGTCGACCGGGGGAATGCCCGGGTGGAGGAACTTTACGATCCGCTGCATCCGGCGGTGCTGCGCAGCATCCAAAAGATTATCCAGGCGGCAAAGCAGGCCGGGATACCGGTGGGGATGTGCGGCGAAGCGGCCGCAGACCCGCGGATGATCCCGCTGCTGCTCGCTTTTGGGCTGGATGAATTCAGCGTGGGCGCGCCGTCGGTGGCAGCAGCCCGCAAAGAGATCGCCGGTTGGTCTGCCTGGCAGGCGGAAGCGCTTTGCCGGAAGGTGATGGCATGCAGTACGGCGGATGAGATCAAAGGCTGTTTTTAAAACAGCAGGCAAACAAAAATAAGCCGGCGCTTAACTGTAAGCGCCGGCTTTTGCGATGCTCTTGGAAATTCGGAAATCAGAACCCGGTCGGAGGATTGGTCTTATTCGGGATGGAAGTGACCGGTTTGCTGGTGCTTCCGGTGCTTCCAGTGTTCCCGGAGGTGCCGCCGCTCGGTTTGGGGGTGGTGCCGGAAGCCTTGCCGGCAGCCACGATATAAGTGCCGAGGGTGCGGGTGCGGAAGGTGAGTACCTGATCGCCGTCCTCATTTTCACCGATGGTGAATTCATCGGTGCGGTTGATCAGGTCGCCATCCGCATTGACCTCGTAAACCCGGATCTTGCTCAAAGAAACGGTAAGGTCGCCGTCCCGGTTGACGAAGGGGTTAAACAGTTCCACCGTTGCACGGGTGGTTGCCGGGATGCGGGGGTTGCCTACGAAATCAAAGAGGTATGCGTCCACATTCTTGAACAGGTTGTTGTAGCGGGAATCCCATTTGGTGGAGAGGCGCGGGCAATAGTATTCGGTCTCGGAATCAGCGGTAAAAGTCATCCGGGCAATGGTATCGTTGTTGTTTTCCCAGGTGACGGTATTGCGCTCATTTTTGACCGGTTTGATCACAACGCCTTTTTCGCCTGCAACAAAAGTCGCGTCGTCATCCACACGGTTTTCGTTCTGAATCCAGATCTTGAAGTTGTGATAGAAGGTCTGGCCGGATTTGAGAAGGCCCGGGTTATTCGACCCGCCGACCGTCTGCAAACGGTTGACAGCGGCTTCCTGGTTCTTCACTTCCGTCTGTTTCGCATCATATGCGGATTTTGTAGCTTTGGCCTGATCGACAACCGCTTTGGCGTCTGCATAAGTCAGGGAAGATTTGCCGCCGCTCTGCGCGATCAAAGCATTTAAGTGGGTTTCTTCGTCTTTTACCGATGCAGCATAGGAGTCATATGCCCCCTGAGCTTCATTATATGCAGTTTCTTTTGCGGTGGCATCGCCTGCAAGGCCGACAGCAGAGTTTTTCACGTTCAGGTATTCTGTACCGGCAGTTTCGGCCATCTGGTCTTTCAGGGTATTAAACG
>CALXGW010000178.1 GCA_944387965.1 uncultured Anaerotruncus sp.
GGATATCAGCATGGCTGCAATGGAAATGACGCTCACCAGTAAAAAAATCAAAAAAATCCACAAAATGATGCTTGCGGAATAGGCCGCCGTTTGCATTGATGGATCCTCCTTCCTAAAAATGTCAAATGTTTTTTACATTTTTAGGATATCATATTGCCATAAAAATGTCAAGTTTATTTTACATTTTAAAAAAATTTGAAATTGCCGCCTTTATTCTTTACAACCATGCCCATTTGCGTTAAACTGGATTTGATAATCGGTTTGGTTTTTGATATTGTATAAAGATATCCAAGGAGGTTTCTCAAATGAAAACACTGGAACCGCTGAAATACATATGGAAGGATCGCAAGCGTTATTTTGGCCTTCCGATCTCGTTCACCCGTTATTCGCTCACAGATGACCGTATCTTCTGTGAAACCGGGCTGCTGAACCTGAAGGGGGAGGAGATCCTGCTTTACCGCGTACGGGATCTCAGCCTGCGTTTGAGCTTAGGGCAGCGTATCTTCCGGGTCGGCAGCATTATCCTGCAATCCTCCGACCGCAGCACGCCGTCGCTGGAACTGCGCAATATCCGGCAGCCGCGTGAGGTGAAGGAATTGATCCATCAGCAGGTGGAAAACGCCAAGCTTTCGCGCAAAATGCGCCTTGGCGAGATCCTGGAGGACCCCGATTTCGATAACGATGACGCAGCGGAAGGGATGGGCCTGATCGACTGACCCGTATTCCCATGGCATATCACAGGCTGTCCGGAAATGACTGTTGCACTGATTCTAAAAAGCCTTATGCAGGCGGGTTTTTCCTCCTGCATAAGGCTTTTTCCATGCCGCACAGTGTTTCTCGTACAGCTCCTGTTCTTCATTCCATCATTGCCGCCTGCTGACGGACGATTTTTGTTGAACCCCGCCGTACCAGGCTCACAGGAAGCCGGTAATAAAACCGTTCCGGGGTCTTCCCTTCGATCATCTGCAGGATCAGGTCTGCCGACAACTCTGCCATCTGCCCCACATCCTGGCGCACGCTTGTCAGCCCCGGCCCGCAGACTTCAGCCAATGCCGAATCATCAAACCCCGTGACCAACACGTCTTCCGGGACATAAAGCCCCCGTTCCCGCAGAGCCAGCACCGCTCCAGCCGCCATCGTATCGGTTGTAGCCATGATGCCGTCAAACTGAGTCCCGCTGTCCAGCAATCCTAAGATAGCGGCGCGTGCGATCCGGGTGGAAACCGCCTTCTGATCCAGCAGCAATTCCCGTTCCAGCGGGAGCCCATACTCCTTCAGCGCCTGCTGATATCCCCGATAGCGGGCGAGCTGGTTGTCGTCCTCCGACGTCAGGCATTTCAAGATCGCGATCCGGCGGCAGCCCGCGTCCAACAATTCCCGCGTAGCCAGATATCCGCCTTTTTGATTGTCCGATTCGATCATCACCGAAGCATTTTCCAAACTTCTTACAAAAGTATGGGCCGGGCGATCCACATACACCACCGGAATATCTTCCAGTTCGGCATAATTCCGGGTGCCGGAAATCAGCACCATCCCGCTCACATTCTGCGCGACCAGCGACTGGATATGCTTTTTTTCCAGCTCCTGCGATTCGTTCGTGTTACAGATCAAGCAGGAATACCCCTGCTGGAACAACCGCATTTCCAGATCCAGCACCAAGTTGGCAAAATGCGGGTTAGTGATATCCGGCACAACGATCCCGATGACCCGCGCCCGGCTGGTACGCAGCCCGCGCGCATTGGAATTCGGCACATAATCATTCTGCTGGATGACGTGCAGCACCCGTTCCTCTGTTTCACGGGAAAATCTCCCGTTTTTATTGATGATGCGCGAAACCGTTGCAGCTGAAACGCCTGCTAATTCAGCAATCTCTTTGATGCTTTTTGCCTTTGGCACAGCGCTCCCTCCCAACATCCAAATCCGCCTTCTGAAAAAGCAGAGGGCATGGAGCGAGGCTCACGCTCCACGCCCCCATTTTAAAAAATCAATCCTCAGCCGCAGCCAGTTTCCCGGTATTTTCGATCTCAGCGATCATATCGATGCGCACCTGATGGCGTCCGCCCTCATATTCGGCATTCAGCCATTCATCCACGATCATCTTTGCGGTTTCTACCCCAATGACCCGCGCGCCGAACGCGATGATATTGGAGTTATTGTGCTGTTTGGAAAGTTTGGCGCTGTAAGGTTCACTGCATACGCATGCACGGATGCCCTTCACCTTGTTGGCAGCCAGCGAGATGCCCACGCCGGTGCCGCAGATCAAAACGCCGCCGTCCACCTGGCCTTCTGCGACCAGTTTTGCAACCTTATACCCGCTGATCGGGTAATTGAAACGCTCGGTGCTGTCGGTCCCGACATCCAGGACTTCGATCCCTTTCGCTTCCAGGTAAGCTTTGATCTCCTTTTTCATCTCAACCGCTACATGGTCGTTCCCGATTGCCAGTTTCATTGTTACCACCTCTGAAAATCACTTTCGACTTTTGTAAAAATTGGTTGTTACAGGTAGTTTTTGTCCGCCAAACGTTTTTCTGCGTAAATTGCAGCCCCAGCCACCCCATTTGCCTGGTTCGGGCGGGAATAGCGGATATCCAGCACACATTCCGGATACGGTTTGCGCGCATAGTAATGGACTTCTTTTTCCAGCAGTTCCTTTGGGAAGCCCGCCATCTGCATCAGGCCGCCGCCCAATATGACACAGTCAGGATCCAGCAGGTTAACCTCCGCTGCAACCGCCTGGGCCATCCCTTTGATGAACGCCTGCATCTGCGGGGCATCCGGATGGGTTTCAAACAGGCAGCTGATATGCGTCTGGGGGAAGCATTCCTGCTGTAAACGCTCCAGCGCCACGCCGGATACCACTGTTTCCAGGCAGCTCTCATTTCCGCAGGTGCAGATCCGCTTGTTGCCATAGACGGGCAGATGCCCCAGTTCCGCTGCAACGCCGTTTTTGCCCAGCAGGATCTTCCCATCCACCAAAATCGCATTCCCGACGCCGGTGCCGAAATAAATCCCCGCTACACAGTTCTGCGTTTTGACTTCCAGGTCTTCCAGGTCAAAGAGCAGCAAATTATTGACGTCGCGGTTGATGAACACCGGGATCTGCAGAACCGCTTCCAAACTCTCAACCACTGGGAAATAATCCGGTATGGCCGAAATATTCGGCGTCTGCAATAAGACGGTGCGTTCCCGGTTGATGGTGGACGGGAAACCGATGGAAACCGCCCTGGGCAGCTGTCCATCAAGATTCCGGGCACAGTAGCTGCGGATGCACTGCGCAAGCTTCTGGGTCAATTCCCCTTCGCCTGCAAAGACCTCCTGGCTGCTTACCCGTTCGAACGCATACATTTCATGCGCCTGATCCACCAAGCCAAAACGCATATTGGTACCGCCAATGTCAATGCCAAGCACAACCTGCTGCGGTGAAATAGCCATGATTTATCCTCCAAATTATAGTTTCACGCCTGTTTCCTGCTCAAAGATGGCTTTCATCTTGTTGCAGGCCGTCTGCAGATCCGGATCCAGGCTGAACAGCCCGGAAGAACCTACGACGAAAATATCTGCGCCCGCTTCATACAGGCGTTTGAATGTCCGCTGGTTGCAGGAACCGTCGATCATGATCTTATAATGCCAGCCGTTTTCTTCACGCAGGCGTTTGGCCTCAGCGATCTTATCCAGCATTTCAGTGATGAACGGCTGCCCGGCAAACCCGACGTCCACCGTCATGATGGTCATGACATCGATCCGGTTGAGATAATGTTTGCAGTAGGACAGCGGGGTTGCCGGGTTCAGGGTGATACCGATCTGACAGCCCGCATCTTTGATCCGGTTCAAAGTGCGATAGCAATCGGTATTGATCGTTTCCGCATGCGGGCTGATCATTGCCGCGCCGCTTTGGGCGCAGGCATCGATCCAGTCGTTGGGGGTAGTGGTCATCAGATGGACATCCATCGGTTTTTTCATTGCCCGTTTGCATGCTTTCATGAAATCCGGGCTCAGGGTAATATTTTTGCAGAAATGCCCATCCATGATATCAATGTGATATCCATCCACATTCTGGTCGAGCACTTCGATCTGATGTTTCATATCCAAAAAGTCCATGCACATCAGGCTGACTGAAATTTCAGGTTTCATGCAGATACCTCCAAAGCCTTATGGTAAAAGTTAGTTCTTCCGGCTGGCGCCAAAGAACCGGTCAAGTGTAACCGCCAGGATCAGCAGGCAGCCCATTGCCAGCTGCTGGTAGTAGCTGGAAACGCCGACCATGTTCAGGCCGTTATTGATAACGCCGATGATCAAACCGCCGATGATAACCTTCGGGATCTTACCAATACCACCGAAGAAGGAAGCGCCACCGATGATAACCGCTTCGATCGCGTAGGTTTCATAACCGGTACCGGCATTCGGCTCAGCCGCAGCCAGGCGGGCGATATTGACCATACCGGCCAGGGACGCGCAGATGCCGGAAATAACGAATGCCAGGATGGTGTGTTTCTTAACGGTGATGCCGGCGTACCATGCAGACTGGGAGTTGCCGCCCAACGCATACATATTGCGCCCGCACTGGAGTTTGGTGGTCAGGAAGGTCAGGACGACTGCCGTGATTAACGCGACAACGATCGGGACCGGAATGACGTCAAAGAGTTTGCCGCCGATGCTCTTGGAGAAGGTAGCCGGCAAACCGGAAACTGCACGCGCATCGGTGATGATGTACACCAGGCTGCGCAGGATCGCCTGCGTACCTAAGGTGATGATGAACGGCGGCAGGCCGGTCGCAGTGACCAGGACGCCGTTGGCTGCACCGATCAGCGCGCCGAATACGAAGATGCCCAGGATGATTGCAACAGCGGGATGCATGCCCATTTCCGCCATGAATTTAGCGGTCAGGGCGCCGGAAAGGGCCATGGTGGAGCTGACGCTCAAATCGATGCCGCCCAACAGGATGGCGAAGAACTCGCCGAGGCCCAACAGGATGGTGATGGAGCTTTGCTCCACGATTTTGATCAGGTTGCCGCCCGTCAAAAAGGAAGTCGGGCGTAAAATGCCGAATACAACGATCATAATCACCAGGATGGTGATCGTGCTATACCGGTCCCAATAGTCATTGAATGTAAATTTTTTGGCCTGCGCTTCTTTCACGACTCTTCCTCCTAATTAAGCAATATCGCCGGTAGCGGCTTTTGCAAGTTTTTCTTCGGTTGCGTCTGCAATATCAAAAAACGCTGTGATCCTGCCTTCCGCCATGACGGCGATCCGGTCGCACAGCCCCAGCAGTTCCGGCATTTCGCTCGAAACCACGATGACGCCCACGCCATTATCCGCCAGCTGACGGATCAGTTTATAAATCTCGCTCTTGGTACCGACGTCGATGCCCTTGGTCGGTTCGTCAAAAATCAGCAGCTTTACGCCTGCGCCCAGCCATTTGCCCAGGATGACCTTCTGCTGGTTGCCGCCGGAAAGCTGGGAGGTGAGCTGTTCCAGGGAAGCGCATTTGATCTGGATTTCCTGCCGCATTTTTTCGGAAACCTCTTTTTCTTCCCCTTCGTTGGTAAAGCCCCACATGCCGTCCAATTTGGCGTTTTTCAGCTGTTTTGCAATCGCGATATTGCGCTTGTTGCTGAAGTTCTGGAAAAACCCGGTCTCGCGGCGGTTTTCGGTCACAAGCCCGATCCCCTGCCGCAGCGCCTGGTATGGGTTTTTGATCGAAAGCTGTTTGCCTTCCAGCCAAACCTCACCGGAAGCTTTCGGCGCAGCCCCGTAAATAGCGCACATCGTCTCGCTGCGTCCTGCGCCCACCAGGCCGGAGAAACCCAGGATCTCGCCACGGCGCAGGGAAAAAGAAACATCCTTGACCTTGCCGTCCTTACGGGTCAGGTTCTTACATTCAAACATCACATCGCCGAACTGGAAATTTTCTTCCGGCAGATGCTGGTATGTACCCTTGATCTCACGGCCAACCATCATGCGCACCATATCGTCGGTGGTCAGGTCTGCGACCTGGTAGGTGCCGACATACCCGCCGTCCTTCATGATGGTGATACGGTCGCCGATCTCTACGATCTCGGAAAGCTTGTGGGAAATGAAGACGATCCCTTTGCCTTCTTCGCGCAGCTGGCGCATAATCGCAAACAGCTTCTGCACCTCTTCCTCGGTCAGCGAGGAAGTCGGCTCATCCATAACGATGACTTTCGCATCAAAAGCGATGGATTTTGCAATTTCTACCATCTGCTTTTCGCTGATACTCAAATCGCCCACACTGGTGGTTGGTTTGCGGCTGGAGAGGTTGACCTTTTCCAACAGTTCCTGGGTCTTGGCATTCATTGTGGCGTAATCCACAACGCTGACCGGCCCAACTTTTTTCATGGGCAGGCGGCCCATAAAGATGTTTTCCCGGATATCCAGCCAGTTTACCACGCTCAATTCCTGGTAAATGATGCTGATACCGCCCTCTGCGGAAATATGCGGCGTCAACCGGCTGTATTCCTTCCCGTTCAGAAGGATGGTGCCCTCGTCCGGTGTATATGCGCCGCTGAGCACCTTCATCAAAGTGGATTTTCCCGCGCCATTTTCGCCAAGCAGCACATGCACCTCGCCCGGACGCACATCAAAATCGATATGATCCAGCGCGATTACACCCGGAAAGCGCTTGGTGATGCCTTTCATTTGGACAATGGGTTCCATTCCGCGCCTTTCCCCTTTCTTGTTTTCAGATAATATCAGGACCTACAGACTCCGTCAGCTCTGACAGGCGCCCCGAAGCGCCACAACGCAGTGCCTGCCGCTCGCAGTGCCTGCCGCTCGCAGTGCCTGTAGGAATACCGCCCGGCGGGAGATACCTCCCTGCCGGGCGGCAGCTTCATACATAATCGGATTTAAAACTGTGTGATCTTAGCCGGCAACATACTCGGCAGCATTTTCGTTGGTGATCAGGATCGCATCGATACCTTCGGTCGGGATATCGACAGTCGGGGTGATCGCTTCGCCTTTGGTGACAGCTTCCACCATCAGTTCAAGCCCTCTTGCGCCAACAGCCGCCGGATCCTGCGCAACCGTTGCAGCCAGTTTGCCATCTGCTACAGACTGGATCGCATCATCGTTACCATCGGTACCGCAGACTTTGATGTCTTTGCCGGAAGCCTCAACAGCCTCCTGTACACCCATTGCCATGGTGTCGTTGCAGCAGTAGATCGCTTTCAGGTCCGGATGAGCGGTGATGTAGTTGGTCGCCAGGTCATACGCTTTGGTGCGGTCCCAGTCGGCCGGCTGGCTCTCAACAATGGTCAGGCCCGCTTCTTCGAAAGCAGCTTTCGCACCGTCGCGGCGGTTCTCACCGGAGATCGCGCCAGCTTTACCTTCAACGATCGCGACTTCGCCTTCGCCGCCGATGAGATCGATCAGGTATTCAGCGCCCATGCGGCCAACGCCGACGTTATCGGTTGCAACATAAGCATAGCAAGCGCCTTCCAGAGCAACCAGAGCTTCCATATCGACCTTTTCATCGATATCAACAATGTAGATGCCTTTGCTGGTCGCATCGGCGATTGCGTTGTTCAGGTTCACGTTGGAGATCGGGGCGACGCCGATGGCTTTATAGCCTTTGGAGATCGCGTTTTCCAGCAGGGTAACCTGGCCTTCTACGTCATCCTCGGTATTGGCGGCATAGATATCAACTTTGATGCCCATCTCATCCGCTTTGGCCTGGATACCGTCGCGCATGGTCTGCCAGAACTGGCTGGAAAGGACCTTCAGGATAACGGCATATTCCGCTTCGCCGCTTTCGGTTTCCGCAGCTTCGGATTCGCTGCTCTCAGCAGTGGAAGCAGCTTCACTGGAAGCCGGGGCGCTGGAGCTGGCGCTTTCGGATGTGCCGCCGCAGGCTACCATCGAAATGCTCATTGCAACTGCTAACAGGGCTGATACAAGAACTTTCAGTTTTTTCATTTCTGTTTTCCTCCTAAAAGTTAAGGCTCATAATGAGACTTTTTTACGGGAAATGGGTAATCGATTTCCCTTGCTTATAAGGTACTATTTGCCTATTTAAAAGTCAATGGATTTTCCGCATTTTCAGCGTTATGTTGGGTAATCGATTACCCAATTTGTGCAACTTTTCTGTTAAATATGTGTAAACAAAAAAAATTTTGGGCTTTATTGTTAATATAATAACAATAAAGCCCAAAATCGCCTCTTTTCGACACCGCAGCTGTGAAAATCGCCCTTTGTCCAGAGGGAGCGCTGCCCGCTTGCCTTCGGCATCTGAACGCACACAGATATCCTGCCATAAAAGCAGCCGGGCAGTTGCTTTGTCCAGTCTGCCCGGCTGCTTTTTTTGGTTGCTGTCAATCCGGCGTTTCTGCAAAAAGGCCGGACATCAGATCCTGCGTCACATAATGGTCGGCGCTGAAAGCAAACAAAATCTGCTTATAATCCGCCGGGTCGACCCATTCCAACAGCGCAGGCGTCACATTGGCGGCATCCACAAAGGTCACGCGGGCGTAATGCACCAGCAAAAACGGCAGATAGCTCTGCATAGAATCGTCGCCGAAAATCAAAAGCTGATTATAATTCTTCTGCGGGCTGTCGATCTCGATATCGACCACCGGCGACACCCCGCCTAAAATGGCCTCCTGCGCACCGAACAGCTGCTGCCGGGATTTGGGATAAAGGGTATAATACTGCCGGCCATCCCCCTGCACGTCATAATGGGTGACCGTATAGCTGCGCTGCTGCGCGGCGAAACGGTATGCTGAAACGCGGTCCCCGGCGACCTTCCGGTAAGGGGACAGGTCATACAGGTTCCCATAATAATCGTAGGTCAAATGCTCCACATCGAAATCCTCGATCCCTCTCGGATTGAGCCCCAGTTTCTTGGCCAACACCGTATAGATATAATATCCGCCCAAACCGGTCAGCCGGGTGTCGGTACGGTAGTAGATGTATTCCTCCTGATGATTGCGCAAGGTCGGGTAAACGTCCACTGCGGTAAGATATCCGGATACCCTGCGGTAGATATCGTCGATCAGTTCCTCTTTCTGGTTATAAAGCGGCACCACCGATTCATACGGCAATTTTTCCTGCTGTACTGCACAGGCGGTAGGGATAATCATCACATATCCGCCTTTTTCCAGCTGCTCCATATAATCCATCATGCTGGAGGTGTTGCTGGTGATGATTGCCTGGCTTTCCGGCTGCACATCCAGCATCAGGGCGTCATCGGTAATAAAGATCCCGTTTTGTTCCTTGTTCCCGCTCCAATAATTCAGCGAGATACGCAGGCGGCGCAGGACTTCCGCTCCCGGGAAGGCTTCCACCGCCTGTTCCTCCAGACCCCGGGACACATTGCTTTTAGAAAAAAATGTGCCGATTTCCCGGCGCAGCCCGCTGGACAGGAGCAGCGTCACACAGGCCGCCGCCAAAACTGCCAGGAACACCACTGCCGACAACCGTTTGCCGAACATCCTTCCGCCCCCTTTCCATCAAAAGTCCCTGCCGGTATCCATCCTGCTATGGGATGATAAACGCAGTCACCACCAGCAGCAGCGCGCCGTTGGCGACCGCCCGTACTGCGCCCCAGGTCCGGGGCAGATGGCGCTGCAAATATCCCGACACCATCCCCGGCAGCCCAAACAGGCACGCCACCGAAACCATCAGCAGCAGATAATTGGAATATAACAGGTATAGCACATCCTTATTCCATCCCACCGCCTGGCCCATCCCAAACATCAGCCGCAGCAGCCCCAGCGAATCCGACAGCGAACTGCCCGCAACGAATGCAAAGGACACCAGGGTCACAAAAAAAGTGTACAGCCAGCGCAGGAAAACCGGGGAGGTATCGCGGCGTTTTTCCAGGCAGTAACGTTCGATCATGACAAAAAACGCCAGGAAAGCCCCCCATGCCACCAAGTTCAGGCTGAGGCCGAACCACAGCCCCATCAGGATACATCCCAGCAGGATATTGCTGCATCCCGAAAGCAGGCTCCCCTTGGTGCCGCCCAGATTGATATAAACATACCTGCGGATAAATTTATTGAACGACCCGTTGAACCTGGCAAAGAAGTCATTGATGCTGGTCGCTGTAAACGGGCGGAAAAAGTTCACAGGCAATTCCATCCCAAACATTTTCCCGAGCCCGCGCGCCATATCGCAATAGCCCGACAGGTTAAAATAGATCTCCATGGCCAATACGATCACGATCAGCCATGCCGTCAGCACAGTTTTTTCCACCTTTATCAGTTCCGCCAGCGACTGGTACAGCCGCAAGGTAACCCGTCCCAAGATCACCCGCTTTGCCAGCCCCTGCACGAACAGGATGCTCCCTTCCCCGATGCCGGCCAGGTGCATCCGGTTTTCCGGGACAGCAAGCAGCAGCTGCCCGCCATACAGCACCGGCCCGGCATACAGCTTCGGGAAGAAACCCGCCGCCGCCACAAATTCGCCCAGCCGGTATTGGGGAGGTACAAAACCGTAATAACAGTCCAACACATACGCCATGGAGGTCAGGCAGAATACATTCAGCCCCAAAGGCGTCGAAGTCCCGGATAACTCATACCGTATCCCATAAGCCGCCATGATCGCCAGGCTTTTCACCACCGAGCAGGCCAAGAGCAGCCGATTCATCCATACCGGCTGCCCGCTTTTTTCCATCAGCCGCGCGACCATATAATCAAACCCGAGCACGCCCAGCAGCAGCCACAGGTTTGCCCCTTCCGCCTTAAAATACCACAAAAGGGTAAAAACAGCCAGCATCCCAGCCCGCCATTTGGCAGGCAGCAGGATCCCTGCCAGCAGCATGGCTGGCAAAAACAGGTATATAAACCAAATACTGTCCAGCCGCACCCTGTTTTCCCCCCTTTTTCAGCCGCAGACCTGTTTACAGTGTTTCCAGAAAAGCAGCAAAATCCTCATAACTGTAAAGCGCATTGATCGACTGGAGCATCGCCTTTGTATTCATCCGGGCAGACAGTTTCAGCTTTTTGAGCACCTTCTGCCGCCGGGCAAAGCTTCCTTCCCCACCTGAAAGCCCCCATTCCATCAGGTCCGCCTGCGTGATCCGGCGTTTTGCTTCCGGCGCAGGCTCCCCATCGGCGAACACCCCGGCCCGCTCCAGCGCCTGTATCAGCAGTTCGGCCGGGATCCCTTCCACCCCGAGCTTCCCTTCCGCCGAAGGCTGCGCCTTCCGGTGTTCCTTGCCCGGAATATCCGGGATATATACATGCGTGACCGTTTCCTTCGGCAAGGCGCCCGCAATATAGCTGCGGATCCTAAAGCCGGCGGCATCCGAATCGGTCAGGATGATGACCCCGTCTTTGGCGGCCAGCGCACGGATCAGATTCATTTTCCCAGGGTCTTTGAAGATATCGAACCCATCGGTCGTGATGATTGTCGCATCCAGCATCGAGCAGAGCTTGGATTTATCATACCGTCCTTCCACGATGACGGCCTGTCTGAGCTTACGCATACGAACCCCTTTCCGCCAGCATGAACAGCTTTGTGATCGTCTGTTCCAACACGACCCGTTCATTCCCTCCCGATGTTTTCAGCATAAAATCGGCATCCGCCAGTGCCTCCAGCATTTTGCCCAGCTGCCCGGCCTGATAACGGCTGCTGTCGGATATCGCATTTTTGAGGACAAATTCCCGGTTTTTGGGGTATCCAAGCGCCGCGCACGCCTGGGCGGCCGGCACCCCCGCCTGGCAGGCACAAAACCCCCGGTACAGGTCACAAAATGCACCGGAAAGTACCGCAAGCACCCGGGAAGGCTGTTCCCGCTGGTCAAAAAAACATTCCACCAGTTCCATCGCCCGGGTATAATTCCCGCGCAGGATCGCTTTGGAAAGGTCATAGATCTGCGATTGCAGCACCGGCGACACGACCGCATCCACATCCTGCCTGCCAATCTCCCGCCCCGCCGCATAAGCGCAGAGCTTATCCACCTCATTGCATAGCAGCTGCAGGTCATCCGTACAGCGCTCGATCAGATACCCGCCCACCTCGCTGGACAGCTCGCATCCGTTTTTTTGCGCCCGGTCTCGCAAAAAGCGCAGGGTGTCGGTGCGGCGGCGGGCCCCCAGTTCAATGGCCGCCCCCGCCTTCTCGCAGGCTTTCAAAAGCATGTTCCATTTTTCTTTTTTCGCAGGATCTTCCTTGACTGTCACGATCACACAGGTGCTGGCGGGCACATCCCCCAAAATCGCGCACAGCTCCTTCATTTCCCCCGTCCCCACCTGGTCGGGCAGCAAATCCAGCGCCACGCACCGGCCCTGTGCAAACAGCGGAAGCGATTCCACTGCGTCATAAAACGCCTGCAATTCAAGCGAATCCCCTAAAAAGCGGTGGTAATTGAAGTCGTTCATATCCCCGTCCAGCGCCTTTTTGACCAGCAGCTTTTCATACCGCTCGATCAGATAGGTCTGGCTGCCGTAAAGCAGATAGACACCGAACTGTTCCCCACTTTTTACATGCTTTGCAAAATCGCTTTCCATAGTAAATTTCAAGCGTTTCCCTCCCTGCCCGTTTTGGGGCCTTCCAGCAAAACCGTTTGCCAGCCGTTTTGTTCTTTGGCTTTCAGCCGGCTGTCCCCGGCGATCATCTCCCCGCGTGCATTCACCAGCAAATGGGCTTGATAAGGGCTTTGCCGGAAGGTCTTCACGATTTCCAGCTGCCCTACGCGGATTTCCACCGCCTGCAAGTCTATCTGTGCCAACTGCACATACCCAAATAATTCTGCACGGAATTTCCGGATTTCATCCATCCACAAAATATGGTCTGCGGGATACCGCTCCAAAAGCTGTCCGCCGGCGCTTTCCCACAGCGCATCCTCTTCTTTTGCAACATATACCGCGATCCTTTCGACCCGGCGGCTGGCAAACAGGTCTTGCAGCTTTTCCCGCTCGTACCCATTTTCCGGTTCCCCGAGCACTGCCGCCTGGTTGCCGTAAATCAAGACGGTCATATTTTGATAAGCGGCGATCTCCAGCGGGTTGCTGATCCATACCGCACCCGAAAAAGCGCCGATCAGGAATGCCAACCCGAACACGCTTGCCGCATACCGTTTTATTTCACGGCAGGCTTTCCCCGCCCACAGCAAAGTGAAAAACAAAACCGCAGCTGCCGTCCACACCACGACCCAGCCGTCCCGGATATAATAAACGCTCAACGGCATCCCGCTGCCGGCTTCCGCCAACCAAAGCAGCCACTTGGCGCTCAACCCGGCCGCCAGCCCGAAACCTTTCGCCGCAAGCTCCAGCCCCAAAAGCCCCGCTATCCCACAGGCCATACCGCTCCCGAGCAGCAGCGGCATCACCGGCAGCGCCAGCAGGTTCATCACCAGGAAATACACCGGGAAGGAGCCGAACGCCGACATCTGGACCGGCAGGATCAATATGTTCGCTGCAACCGGCGCACAAACCGCCGTCAAGCATCCGGCTGCGCGCGGATGTATTTCCTCGAGTTCCCACAGCGCTTTCCCGCACAGCCTGCCGGAAAGCCAGGATGCCAGCGGTTCCGTAAAGAGCGCAAGCCCCATGACGGAAAAATAGGAAAGCTGGAAACTGAGCGAACACACGGTATATGGCCTGCCCAGCAAAAGCACACAGGCTGCAAACCCAAGCGAGTTCAGGGTATCCGTATCCCGTCCCAGCAGTTTGGCCAGAATACAAACCAATGTCATGATCCCCGCCCGCACGACTGAAACCCGCATCCCGGCGAACATCATATAGAAAATCACCAGCCCAGCCATCATACAATGTCTGGCCCGGAATGGGAGCAACCTGGAGAGCAGCCGGTCGAACGTCCCCGCCAGGATGGACAGGTGCAGCCCGGAAACCGCCAGCAGATGCGCCAAACCGGTATCGGAAAAATTGTCCCGTGTCTGCTGCCGGATCCGTTCGCTGTCGCCCGCGACCATACAAGCCAGCAGGTTTCCTTCCTCACCGGGCAAATAAGTCCGCAGCATCTTCACGAACCGTTCGCTCATACGGGCAAAGCGGATTGCCAGGGTCGGTTTTGCTGTACCGGCCACTTCGATCCCGCCTTCCGGGACGGCATAAAACCGCAGGCCGTCTGCATAGACCTGTTCGCGTCCCGCCAGGCCATAATCCAGCTTTACTGTACATTTTACCACATCGGCAGGCTGTACATCAAGTGCCGTATAAAGGGTCAGCCGGACCCGTTCCCCGCGCAGCCCTTCCGGCCCGTCCTCCGACACCTTCAAAATCAGCCGTTCCAGGCCGGTGCTGCTCTTTTCGACCGACTGCACCTGCCCGTTGAGCGTCACCAGCTTTCCTTCCAGTGTTTCCGCCCGGGCAGACCGCGTGCAGAAAAGCGCAAAATTCCCGACACAAAGCAGGAAAGCGGCTGCCAGGACAGCCGGGCCGGTTTTCCCTTTCTTCCACAGCAAACCGATCGCCGCAGTCCCGGCGATCCCGGCTGCCGCCAAAAGGCCGGGAGACGGCGCCAGCCTGCAAAGCAGAAGGCTTGTCCCGACCCATATCAGGCTTACCGCATAAAAGAAGCGTATCATCCGTTTGTCCTCCCTTCCCAGGGATATCCGGAATCTCTGTATAAAACAGAAGCCGGCAGACGCCGGCTTCCTGTCCTGTTATTCCCGATCGTTTGTGAGTTTGGCTTTGTCCAGCAGGAAAAATACCAATCCCATCAGCATGCCGACCACGCAGGCCAGCGCCATCCCGGTGATTTGGATATTGCCTACATCAATGGCAATACCGGAAAGCCCGGTTACAAAAATTACCGAAGTCATCGCCAGATTCCGGGATTTGCCGTAATCCACCCGCTGATCCACCAAAATGCGCAGCCCGGAAGTCCCGATCATACCGTAAAGCAGGAAGGAAATGCCGCCGATCACTGCGCCGGGGATGGTATTGATCAATGCTGCGACCGGGCCAATGAACGAAAGCAGGATCGAGCAGACTGCCGCGCCGCCGATCACCCAGACGCTGTAGACGCCGGTCACCGCCATGACGCCGATATTTTCGCCATAGGTGGTCGTCGGCACCGACCCGACAAAACCGGAAACCGCGGTGGAAAAGTTGTCCCCGAAGATCGAGCGGTGCAGGCCCGGGTCTTTGATGAGGTTGCGGTCGACGATCTGGCTGGTGACCACCTGATGCCCGATATGCTCGGACATGATGACCAGCAGCACCGGCATCATCACCATGATCGCCCCCGCGTCAAACACCGGCAGCTGGAACTGCGGGATCATGAACACCGGCGCTTCGGCAACCGTTTTTGCCACATCGGCAAAGCTGACCAGCCCGGTGACAAAGCAGGAGAGGTATCCCACCACAATGGCGATCAGGATGGGGATAACCCCCAAAAATCCACGGAACAGCACCTGCCCAAACACTGCGAAGCCCAAAGTGACCAAAAAAACAATCAATGCACGGGTGTCGATCTGCTCAACGCCGACCAGGCCAGCATTTTCTGCCGCCGTTCCGGAAAGTTCCAGGCCAATGAGCGCCACCACCGGTCCCATCGCTGCCGGCGGCAGGACGATATCGATCCAGTTTGTCCCGCATTTGTAAATAATGAATGCGACCACACACCCTGCAAGCCCGACCGCGACAAACCCGCCCTGCGCAGCCCGGAAGCCGGCCGGATGGTTTTGGATCAGGTATAAAGTCGGGGCGATGAATGCAAAGGAGGAGCCCAGATAAGCCGGCGCACGCCCTTTGGTCACCAGGATAAACAGCAGCGTGCCGATACCGTTCATAAATAATACGATCGATGAATCGATCCCGAACAGGATCGGTACCAGCACCGACGCGCCGAACATTGCAAACATATGCTGCAAACTGAGCGGGATCCATTGCCCGACCGGTGGCCGCTCGTCAATGCCTATGATTCTCTTGCTCATAAAAACGCTCCTCTTTTCTCTGTCCTTTCCCAAATACACGGACACAAACTTGGTAACCGCATCGCCGCAAGCCATCTGCGGCCTGCATGCCGGCCCTGCCGGCTTAACCTTCGTAATTATAACAGAAAATCCCGGCAAAGCCTATATATAGATCACCAAAAAAACTCCAGATATTTACAAAAAATTTTCATTTCACTTATTTTTCCCCTGCGGGATAGGGCTTGCATAAGATGGACAAATATGGTATGATTAGAAATCATCGAATATAGCAAGTGGCCATGCAATCTTTGCACCGATCTGCATAGGATAGCAGCAGGCCATCCGTAACGGCAAGGATCAGGAAGAGTAGCAAGGGAAAAACCGGCAAAAGAGAGGGCGCGTCACCGGCTGAAAGCGTGCCTGGCCGTATCCCATGTGAAGTGCGCCTGTGAGCCGCGCGCCCCAAAAATGAGTATGGCGCGCCGTTCCCCGCGTTAAGGGCAAAAGTGAGAAATCGAAGTGGAACCGCGGTCATCCGCCTTCGCCTGTTTATAGGGCGAAGGCGGTTTTTTTATCTGTCAGTAGAGCAATACAATAAAAAAGCGGGCATTGCGGCCCGCAAGTCCAGGAGGTAAGTTATGTTTGAATCTTTAAGGAAAGATCTCAACGCTGTAAAGGAACGCGACCCTGCCGCACGCAGCGCGCTCGAAACGCTGCTCCTTTCCAGCGGGCTCCATGCCATTATGCTGCACCGTCCAGCCCATTGGCTTTACCAGCGCAAGCATTACCTGTCCGCCCGGATGATCAGCCAGGCAGCCCGTTTCATCACCGGGATCGAGATCCATCCCGGCGCAAAGATCGGCACCGGCGTTTTGATCGACCATGGCATGGGGGTAGTGATCGGGGAAACCGCTGAAGTTGGCGACGGATGCACCATCTACCAGGGGGTGACCCTGGGCGGTACCGGCAAGGATAAAGGCAAACGCCATCCGACGCTTGGGAAAAATGTAACCGTTGGATGCGGTGCAAAAGTACTCGGGCCGTTCAAGGTTGGGGACGGCGCAAAAATCGCTTCCAATGCGGTCGTTCTTGAACCAATCCCGGCGGATTCGACCGCTGTCGGCGTACCGGCCCGGGTTGTGCGCATCTGCGGCCAGAAACCGCCTGCGCTCGACCATGTGCATCTGCCCGACCCGGTATCGCAGGAACTCTGCCGGATGCAGGTACGCCTAACCCGTCTGGAACGGCGCCTGCAGGAGATGGAAAAACAAAATGCTGCTGAACCGGCAAAGCCGCAGCAGGATTTGACTGGTATCCAGAAAATATAACGATTTAGGAGTGTGGAATATGAAGATTTTCAATACCCTGACCCGTCAAAAGGAAGAATTTGTCCCCCTTACCCCCGGCAAAGTCAAAATGTATGCCTGCGGGCCGACTGTCTATAATTTCATCCATATCGGCAATGCCCGCCCGATCTGCGTTTTCGATACGCTGCGCCGTTATCTGGAATACCGCGGCTATGACGTCACCTTTGTGCAAAACTTCACCGATATCGACGATAAGCTTATCAACAAAGCCAACGAGGAAGGCATTACGGTAAAAGAAGTGGCAGAACGGTATATCGCCGAATACCTCACCGATACCGAAGGGCTTGGGATCCGCCCGGCAAATATCCATCCGCGCGCCACTGAAAATATCGACACGATCATCGCAATGGTCAAGACGCTCGAAGAAAAAGGGTATGCATATGCGCAGGAGGGGAGCGTCTATTTCCGTTCCCGCAAATTCCAGGAGTATGGGAAGCTTTCCCATCAGCCGCTGGAAGACCTGGAAGCCGGTGCGCGCATCGACGTGGCGGACGTCAAGGAAGACCCGCTGGATTTTGTGCTGTGGAAAGCGGCAAAACCCGGTGAGCCGAGCTGGGAATCCCCGTGGGGCCTGGGGCGTCCGGGCTGGCATATTGAATGCAGCGCAATGATCCGCAAACATCTGGGGGAAACGATCGATATCCACTGTGGCGGACAGGACCTGATCTTCCCGCACCATGAAAATGAGATCGCCCAAAGCGAATGCTGCACCGGGGTGGAATATGTCCGTTACTGGATGCATAACGGTTATATCAACGTAGATAACCGCAAAATGAGCAAATCACTCAACAATTTCTTTACCGTCCGGGAAGTCGCAGATAAATTTGGATATGAACCGATCAAATTTATGATGCTCCAGGCACATTACCGCAGCCCGATCAACTACAGCCTGGAGGTCATCGAGCAGTGCAAAGCTGCGCTGGAGCGGCTCCATAACTGCCGCGACAACCTGGATTTCGCCTTAAAGAACGCGCTGGATGCTCCCACCGAAGGGGAGGACGCGTTCAAGGCCCAGCTCGGCAGCCGTGTGGAACAGTTTGTGACAGCCATGGACGACGATCTGAACACTGCCGACGGCATTGCCGCCCTGTTTGAAATGGCGCGGGATATCAACAGCTTTATGTCTGTCCCCCGCTCAAAGGCTGCCGTACAGGAGGCCATTTCCCAATTTGACCAGCTCTGCGACGTGCTCGGGCTGCTTTATAACCGCAGCGCCAATACCCTGGACGCTGAAGTGGAAGCGCTGATCGAACAGCGCCAGGCGGCCCGCAAAGCGAAAAACTTTGCCGAAGCTGACCGCATCCGCGACCAGCTCACCGCAATGGGCATCCTGCTCAAAGATACCCCGCAGGGCGTGCAGTGGAGCCGGAAATGACCGCTTCGCCCCCTCCCGGGGCAAAAAGGCGGGGAATGTATAAAAACAGGCATAGCTTGCCCTTCTTCGGATGAAGCCGCGACACATCATTCCGAAAGAAAGGCAAACCATGCCTGCGATGATGTTCTATAAACAAGGAGGAAACAACTGGATATCCGGCCAAGGGCCGGCCAGATCAGGGGAAAGCGTCCGAACGGGCGGTTTCCCCTTTTTTTATGGCCGCAGCAGCCGGGGGCAGCTTAAAAGCTGTCCGGTTCAGCGGTTTTCAAAAGCGGTGACCTGATCGAACAATTTGGAAAGCCTTGCCGCCTTTGCTTCATCACAATCCTGCAGCCATTCGGTGTGGATAAAGGTGTCAACGATATCGTTGGCCATACTCTCACCTACGACCCTGCCGCCCAGTGCAAGGACGTTGGCATTGTTGATGATCCTGCTTTCCCGCGCGATCCATTGGCTTTGTGCGCAGATGCAGTATACGCCCTTATGTTTATTGGCAATGATGCTGACCCCAACACCGGTCCCGCAAATGACGATCCCAAATTGGGCATCCCCAGACTGTACATACTGCGCGACACGGTCTGCCGCGTCGATGTATAAAACCGGCTGGTCAGCGCTTTGTGTTCCCACATCGGCCACTTCGTGGCCGCTTTCGGTCAGATGTTTTTTGATTTTATCTTTGAGTTCCAGGCCCAGCGGGTCTGCACCAACTACAATTTTCATTTCTATTCTCCTTATGCTGCTTTTTTCAGCAGAAGCAATTTTGCCTTTGGCTTCCCTTTGGAAAGGTCGAGTACAATGGCAATAAAAATAATGATGCCTTTGATGACCAGCGTTGTATTCCGGTCAATGCCCAAAAGGTTTACCCCATTGGAAATCAGGCAAAGCAACAGGATGCCCAAACTTGCGCCTGCTACATTCCCCTTACCGCCCGACAGGCTTGCGCCGCCGATGATGGAAGCGCAGAGGGTGTCCAGGAACAGGTCCGAACTGGGGCTGGGGGTCGCCGCCGCCAGGCGTGCCACCGATATCATCCCGGCGATACTTGCGCACCATCCGCAAATAATAAATGCCAGCAGGCGGATTTTTACCACCGGGATCCCCACCAGCCTGGCCGCTTCCGGGTTGGTCCCTGCGGCATATCCATCATTCTTCTCTCCTGTTCTGGATAGAATCCATTATTTCCCTGTTGATTTTATTTTTTATTTCCTTTATACTTATCAATTTATTATCAATTTGATAATAAATTGATAATAAAAAAACTGT
>CALXGW010000179.1 GCA_944387965.1 uncultured Anaerotruncus sp.
CCTCCCGTCCAACGGCTTTTCCCGCTTGACTTTTCTCAGAGAAATGATATGCTAAAGATAACCGTTATATTTTTTTGAGAATAACAGTATCGGGGGAGGGAAACCGGATGGACGCCTTGCATTATACACTGCGCATCCGCATTTGCAGCGAAAAGGTATTTTTCGGGCCGGGCGTGAGCGAGATTTTGCAGCGGGTGGAAAAGACCGGTTCCTTGCGTACTGCCGCCAGCGAAATGCAGATGAGTTACAGCAAGGCCTGGAAGATTTTGCGCACAGCGGAGGAAGAACTTGGCTTTGCGCTGCTGGAACGCCATGCAGGTGGGCCGGGCGGCGGGTTTTCCCATCTCACCGAACAGGGCCGGGATTTCCTTGCGCGGTATGAAGCGTTTGAACAGGCCACCCGCCAGGCGGCGGACGGGCTTTTCCTGAAATATTTTGGCGGCGGTGGAGCGGATGAAAAAAATCAAAACAACTGAGGCGGTTGGGCAGGTGCTCTGCCATGATATGACCCAGATTATCAAGGACGTTTATAAAGGCCCGCGGTTCCGCAAAGGGCATGTCGTAACCGTGGAAGACATCCCGGTGCTTCTTTCCATGGGCAAGGAATACCTGTATGTCTGGGAGAAGCAGGAGGGGATGCTCCACGAGGATGAAGCGGCGGAAATCCTCTGCAAAGCCTGCCAAAATGAATTTATGGAGCGCTCGGAAACCAAAGAAGGCAAGATCGAACTGACTGCCGGCTGCGACGGGCTGTTCTGCATCGATACCGCCCGGCTGGATGCAATCAATTCGCTCGGCGAGGTGATGATCGCCGCACGCAGCAACCATCTCCCGGTGAAAAAAGGGGACAAGCTGGCCGGGATGCGGGTGATCCCGCTGGTGATCTCCGGGGAAAAGATGGCGCAGGTCACAAAGCTGGCGGAGGACCGCCCGATTTTACAGATCAAACCCTACCTGCCGAAAAAGGTGGGGATTGTCACGACCGGCAGCGAGGTGCTGACCGGCCGCATCCAGGATACCTTCACGCCGGTTGTGGCTGCGAAGCTGGAGGAATACGGCGCGCAGGTTTTGGGCAACCAATGCAGCGGCGACCAGCCGGAGGCGATTGCCGCCGCCATCCGGGAATTTTTGGCGTCCGGGGCGGAGATGGTGGTATGTACCGGCGGCATGAGCGTCGACCCGGACGACCGCACCCCAGCGGCCATCCGTTCGACCGGGGCCGAAATCATCAGCTACGGCGCGCCGGTGTTGCCGGGGGCGATGTTCCTGCTCGCGTATCTGGACGGCAAGCCGGTGGTGGGGCTGCCCGGCTGCGTGATGTATGCCCGGCGCACCATCTTTGACCTGGTGCTGCCCCGGCTGATGGCTGACGACCCGGTGACAAGCGGGGAATTGGCCCGGCTGGGCAACGGAGGGCTGTGCCTCGGCTGTGAAAGCTGCCATTATCCCAACTGCGGCTTTGGCAAAGGAGGGGTTTGATGGCCGGGTTATCGCATATCGACCAGGCAGGCAATGCGGTCATGGTCGATGTGGGGGAAAAGGATGTGACTGCGCGCACCGCGCTGGCAAAAGGGAAAATTTATATGTCCCCGGCGGCATTTGCAGCCGTCCGGGATGGGAATGCCAAAAAAGGGGATGTCCTCGGGACGGCGCGGATTGCGGGGATCATGGCTGCCAAACGCACCTTTGAACTCATCCCGCTCTGCCATCCGCTGCCGATGACCAGCTGCACGGTGGATTTTACCCTGCTGGAAGCAGAATGTGCGGTCGAAGCTGCCTGCGCCACCAAAGTCGTCGCCCGGACAGGGATTGAAATGGAAGCGCTGACCGGGGTTTCCACCGCTTTGCTGACCATTTACGATAGGTGCAAGGCGGGTGACCGCGGCATGCGGATCACCGATATCCGGCTGGTGCATAAAGAGGGGGGCAAAAGCGGCGTTTACGACCGGGAAGAAGGATAAGGGAGGGGACGGGCTTGGTCGATCAGTACGGCCGGGAGATTGATTACCTGCGGGTTTCGGTGACCGACCGGTGCAACCTGCGGTGCGTATATTGCATGCCGCCCGAAGGGGTGCCGCCGCTGCGGCACGCCGATATCCTGACCTTTGAGGAAATTTTGCGGGTCTGCCGCTGTGCGGCCGGGCTGGGTATCCGGCAGATCCGGCTGACTGGCGGCGAACCGCTTGTGCGCAAAGGGGGGGCCGGGCTGGCTGCCGCGATCAAGGCGGTGGACGGCATCGACCGGGTGACGATGACCACCAACGGGACGCTGCTCGGGGAAGCCGCCGCCGCGCTGCGGCAGGCGGGGCTGGACGGGGTCAATGTGAGCCTGGATACCCTTTCCCCGGAAGGGTTTGCGCAGATCACCCGCGGCGGCGACCTGGATGCGGTGCTGCGGGGCATTGGCTGCGCGCTGGATGCCGGGCTGCAGGTCAAGCTGAACTGTGTGCCGGCAGCAGGCCCGGACGCGGCGGCCCAGATCGTGCGGCTGGCCGGGCTGGCGCGGGAAAAACCGCTCGATGTGCGGTTTATCGAGCGGATGCCGGTCGGCGAAGGCGGATATGGCAAAGGGATTTCGGGTGGGCAGGTATTTGAAATCCTGCGCGCGGCCTATGGGGAACTGACCCTGTGCAGGGAAAAACGGGGCAGCGGCCCGGCGGAATACTGGTCGGCTGCGGGGTTTACCGGAAAATTTGGGTTCATCAGCGCGCTCAGCCACCGGTTTTGCGGGAACTGCAACCGGGTGCGGCTGACCGCCGCCGGATTTTTGAAGCTTTGTTTGCAGTATGACTATGGGATCGACCTGCGCGGCCCGCTGAGAAGCGGCGTTTCGGATGCGGAACTAGCCGGGCTGCTGCAACAGGCGATTTTTCATAAACCAAAGGAACACCGTTTCGGGCAATGCGCAGGCGCGCATGCCGAGCGGCGGAAGATGTCGGAGATCGGAGGATGATGCGATGGGACGGGTCATTGCAGTATGTATCAGTGAGCAGAAAGGCACGCCCAAACGGAATGTCGGCGCCGCAGAACTGATTGCGGACTGGGGAATTTCCGGGGATGCGCATGCCGGCAAATGGCACCGCCAGGTGAGTTTGCTTTCCTATGACAAGATCCAGGCGTTCCGTGCGCGGGGCGCAGAGGTTTCAGACGGGGATTTCGGGGAAAACCTGGTGGTGGAAGGGATTGATTTCCGCAGCCTGCCGGTCGGGACGCAGCTGACATGCGGACAGGTGCTGCTGGAGATCACCCAGATCGGCAAAGAGTGCCATTCCCACTGCGCCATCCATCAGAAGATGGGGGAATGTATCATGCCGACCGAAGGGGTTTTTGTACGGGTGCTGCATGGCGGAACCATTGCGGCAGGGGATGAAATGGAGGTGCGCGATGTTCCGGATAGCGATCATCACCGTATCGGATAAGGGTGCGGCTGGACAGCGGGAAGACTTGAGCGGCCCGCTGATTGCGGAAATGGTCAGCGCGCAGGGCTGGCAGACCGTCCTGCGCCGGATCCTCCCGGATGAGCGGGAACAGGTTGCGGATGCGCTGCGGCAGATCTGTGACAGCGGGGCGGCCGATCTGGTTTTCACGACCGGCGGGACCGGCTTTTCCCCGCGGGACTGGACGCCGGAAGCGACAGCCGACGTGGCCGAACGGATGGTGCCAGGCATCTCCGAGGCGATGCGTTATTCGAGCTTAAATATAACGCCCCGCGCCATGCTTTCCCGGGGGATTTCCGCCATCCGCAAACGGACGCTCATCATCAATCTGCCGGGAAGCCCCAAAGCGGTGCGGGAAAACCTTGCATATATCCTGCCTGCGCTCGGGCATGGGCTGGAGGTTTTGACCGGGCAGGCAAAGGAATGTGGGTCCAAGCAATAAGCTCTTTTGAATATGACATTTTAGGAGGAAATCAAAATGAAAAAATTACTTTGCGGCCTGTTGGCCGGGATGCTGGTTGCCGGCGCGGGATGCGCCGCGGATACCGCCTCGTCATCCCAGGCGCCTGCGGAAAGTTCGTCCGCAAGCCAGGCCGCGGAAGAATCCGCCGATGCGGGGCAGCCGGATGCAGCGGATGGGACGACCATCCTGGTGGCTGCGGCAGCCAGCCTGGAATATTCCTTTGAGGACGAACTCATCCCGCTGTTTGAATCGAAAAACCCAGGCATCACCGTCGAAGGAACCTACGACAGTTCCGGCAAATTGCAGACGCAGATCGAGGAAGGGCTGGAAGCGGACGTCTTTATGTCGGCTGCAACCAAACAGATGGATGCGCTCAAGGACGAGGGGCTGGTCGATGCGGATTCGATCGTTGACCTGTTGGAAAACAAGATCGTACTGATCGCCCCGGCCGGCGTCACCCCGGCGGCCGAGACGTTTGAAGATGCGGCGAATGCGTCCGCGATCGCGATCGGCGACCCGGAAAGCGTACCGGCCGGGCAATATGCGCAGGAAGCGTTTACCAGCATTGGCAACTGGGACGCCGTCCTGGCAAAAGCCAGCCTGGGGACGAATGTGACCGAGGTGCTCAACTGGGTGGCGGAAGGCAGCGCCGACCTGGGGGTGGTTTATGCGACCGATGCCGCGACGACCGAAAATGTCCAGGTGATCGCCGAAGCGCCGGAAGGGAGCCTGGCGCAGAAGGTCATCTATCCGGTGGGGATGGTGTCCGCCTCAGAGAGTCCCGATGCGGCCAAACTGTTTATCGAATTTTTGCAGAGCGAAGAAGCACTGGCCATCTTTGAAGCATACGGGTTTGCGCCGAACATCTGAAAACAGCATGCTGCCAATCAAATCTGACACATCCGGGAGGGTTCTGCATGGATATTTCCCCCATCCTGATTTCAATGAAAACCGCATCGTTTTCGATCCTGGTGACCTTTTTCCTGGGGGTTTTTGCCGCCCGGATGGTGGCCGGGATGCGCAGCGAACGGCTCAAGGCGGTGGTGGACGGCCTGCTGACCCTCCCGCTGGTGCTGCCGCCGACGGTAGCGGGATTTTTCCTGCTGTATATCTTCGGGGTCAAACGTCCGGTGGGGCAGTTTTTCCTGGAATATTTCGGGGTCAAAATCGCGTTTTCCTGGGGCGCGACCGTGTTGGCAGCGGTGGCGATCTCTTTCCCGCTCATGTACCGGGCGGCGCGGGGTGCATTTGAACAGGTGGACGCAGAACTGGTCTATGCCGCGCGCACCCTCGGGATGCCCGAACGGATGATTTTCCGCAGGATCGTGCTGCCGCTGGCCGCGCCGGGGGTCGCTTCGGGCGGGGTGCTTGCATTTGCGCGCGGGCTGGGGGAATTCGGGGCGACGGCGATGATTGCAGGCAATATCGCCGGCAAGACCCGGACGCTGCCGCTTGCGATCTATTCGGCGGTGGCTGCCGGGGATATGGATACCGCTTATGATTATGTGCTGATTATCCTGCTGATCTCGTTTTTGGCGGTGACCGGGATGAACGCCCTTTCTTCCCGGAAAAGGCGTTACCGCAAGAAGGGGGCGCAGCAGGGATGAGTTTGGAGGTTTCGGTCAAAAAAAAGCTGCGTTCCTTTTCGCTGGAAACGGAATTTTCCACTTCGGACGGCGTTTTGGGGATTTTGGGGGCTTCGGGATGCGGCAAAAGCATGACGCTGAAATGTATTGCAGGCATCGAGCGCCCCGATGAAGGGAAAATCGTCCTGAACGGCCGGGCGCTGTATGATTCGGCGGCAGGGATCAACCTGCCGCCGCAGCAGCGCCGGGTGGGCTACCTGTTTCAAAGCTATGCGCTTTTCCCGCATATG
>CALXGW010000180.1 GCA_944387965.1 uncultured Anaerotruncus sp.
GGCGGGCTTCCTCGGCTTTGGTATCCATTGTCGCGCAGAGGGCTACGATCTTTTTCTTTTCCATGGATTCCCCTCCTGCTTATATGCCCTGCTGTTTTTCCAGCGCTTCCTGCAGCCAGGTTTCCTTCTCCCGCACGGCACGGCAGATGCCGATGATATCCCCCTTTCCTTCCTGCAGCAGGATATCCGCCTGTTCCAGGGATGAAACACCGCCGGTAAGCACGACCGGCTTTTTAAGCGTGCTGCGGATCCACCCGGCCGACTCTCCAAAATAGCCGGGCGCTGTGGAGTAGGGGTTGCTGTAATAATATTTCACGCCGCCGGACAGGTCGATCAGGTCTGCGCCTGCCAATTCCAATTCCTGCGCCAGACGGGCAGCTTCCTCCACTGTGCTTCCGCCGGGGAAATAATCCTGTACGGCGATGCGCGCCGACACGATAAAATCTTTCCCCACCGACGCCCGGATACAGCGCATCGTTTCCAATATCATGCGGCTGCGCCCTTCAAAAGTCTGCCCGCTGTAACGCCCGGCCTGCCTGTGGTTGGTCAGCGGGGAAAACAGCATCCCCAACAGGAACACATGGCACCCCTTGATCTGTACCCCGTCATAGCCGGCCTGCTCTGCGCGTCTGGCCGCTTTGCCGAAGGATTCTACGATCCCGTCGAGCACACAGTCATCCAGTTCATCCGCCGGGGAATGCCCGTCAGGGTTTTTCTCCAGGTCCAGGCAGCCGCGCAGCGCCTGCAAATCCCATCCGCCGCCATGGTCCAGCTGCAAAAGGCATCGGCAGCCGTTCTGATGCAGGACGCCGGCCAAACGGGAAAATCCCGGGATACAGCTGCCATCCGCTGCGGTAATCATATTCTTATGGTAAACGCCGAGCGCATCCACTGCCGCATGTTCTGTCACCGCAATGGCAAACCCTTTGGAGCGCTGTTCAAACCAGCGCAGGGTATCCTCTGTGATGTGTCCATCCCCATCTCCAGTCCCTGTTCCAGAAGGGGCCAGCAACAGGCGGTTTTTGAGTTCGATATTCCCAATCGAAAGGGGCTGCAAGGCCAATCCCATTTTTTCCATCCTCCTTTTCGCAGGCCAGCCGGATAATATATGGTAGATCTGAATCTATTTTCAATCATTTGTGATAAATTTCTAGAATTATTATACATTCTCCTTTACTTTAAGTAAATTAGTAGTTTATAATAGTGTTATTAAGTATTACTTAACGAGCGAAGGGGGATTTCGATGACCCTGCGGAATTTACGCGTTTTTGTAACGGTCTGCCAACACATGAACATGTCCCGGGCAGCCCGTATCCTTTTTTTATCCCCGCCTGCAGTCAGCCAGATCATCCGGGAATTGGAAAACTATTTCGGGACGCCCCTTTTCCTTCGGCAGGGGCATCAGTTGTATTTGACCCATGCTGGGACGACCCTTTACCATGCAGCACTCCCGCTTTTGAAAGGTGCGGACCAGTTGGAGGAGAGCATGCGCAGGGAAGCGGCAAAACCCACCGTCAACCTGGGCAGTACAATGCCCGTCAGCGCTACCTTTCTTCCGCCGATGGCTGCCGGTTATCTGCGCGACTATGGGGAAGTGTTCCTCCATACCTATGCCTCCATCTCCAAGACCCTGGAAACGATGCTGCTCAATGGCTCGCTGGATTTTGCGATCATAGCCGGCAGCCTGAATACCGAGCAGTTTGAGATCATCCCCTTTTTGGACGATGAGCAGGTCTTCATCGCCCATAAGGACCATCCGCTGCTCAAAGGATATGACGGGGATTGCCCAACCATCCAACCGGATCCCACTGCGGAGATCGATATTTTTGTACGGGATAAGGAAAGCAACACCTATGCGCAGATTTGTACTTCCTTGCAGAATGCAGGCATCGCTTACAAAGTCTGCGGCGTCATCAGCAATATCGATGGGATTATCCTGTCTGTGGCATATTCGCTCGGTATCGGCTCAGTTTCCAAATATGTAAAGATCCAGAACCCGGACGTCCGCAGATTCCATATTGATGGGGTCAATGTCACACGGAAGTTTAATCTGGTTTACCTCAAGGACCGCATACTGCCGCCCGCTTACGAACGCTTGAAGGACTATATCCTTTCTTTCCCTGTCAAGGATGGCGCCGAAAGTTATGAATGAGTGTGACGTCGGGTCCACGCTTTGAAGCGTGCGGCCATAATGCGCTTGCCTGTGGTATCCCCTGTTCTGGACAGCATTCAATCCCATGCCCGGCGCACAAAAAAACGCGCAGACGGTTTCTTGACCGTCTGCGCGTTTTACTTATTTTGCAGCAAAAAGGGCAGCTGCTTTTCAGGCGCCCTGTTTAACCCTTGCAGAATTTTTCAATATAATTGTTGATCGCCGCCTGGATGACTTCGACTGCAGCTTCCCGGCCAGCTGTTTCCTTCACCGCAGTCTGCTTGCCTTCCAACTCCTTATAAACCGAGAAGAAATGGCGCATTTCATCAAACAGATGGGTCGGCAGCTCCTCAATATCCTGATAGACATTGTACATCGGGTCATTGAACGGGATGGCAATGATCTTCTCATCATTTTTGCCGTTATCGATCATCGAGATCATCCCGATCGGATAGCAGCGAGCCAGGCTCAACGGGACCAGCGCTTCCGAACACAGCACCAGCACATCCAGCGGGTCGTTGTCGTCGCCATAGGTGCGCGGGATAAAGCCGTAATTGGCCGGATAATGGGTGGAGGTATACAGGATACGGTCCAGAATAATCAACCCAGTCTCCTTATCCAGTTCATATTTGTTTTTTCCGCCTTTTTGGATCTCGACGACTGCGATGAAATCCTCTTTGGTGATCCGTTTCGGGGAAATATCATGCCAAATGTTCATTTTGCGACCTCTTTTCCACACATTTTATTTTCTATCATAATTCCTTTCTGAAAGCAGACTCAGTTTAGCATATTCTTCTAAAAAAAGCAATACAGGGCCGTTTGTATCTCTGCAGCGTGTCCTTGATAAAAGCAAACAAACCCCCGCAAAATAAAAACATATGTTTTTTATGGCTTGACAAGCCCTCCGTCATGTGCTATAATGCAGATATAGAACATACGTTCTCTTTCTAGGATTATCCGGAATTTGAACCAAACTCAGATAAAAGAAGGGACTTTTATGAAGCTGATCAACCGCATCCGTTTTGGATTCCAAATTGGCACCATCCTCTGCTTTTTCATGGTCTTGGGCGCCATCGGTTCACTGGAAACCGGACGAACCAATTTTTTGCAGATGATCCTGCAGGTCATATTGTTTGCCGGGATGGGGGCATTTTTTGCCCATATGAGCAAAAAGCGCTTTTTTATCCGCCTGCCGCATAAACGTCCGCGCCGGCCGGCAGCATCCGCCCATACATATCCTGCGCGCGCCGGCTACACCCCCTGAAGGTCAAAATCCGGCGTATACTCTTCCTTTGCGGAACTTTTTTCCTGGCAATACCCCTCCAACCCCAATCCGGCGGCATACGAGAGCACCTTCCCGTATTCATAGCTGCTGATCCGCCGGTTGATCTCCGGGAATTCGCCGCTTCTGAAAAACGGCGTATACTGGCTCATCAGGCTCAACAAAACCTCCCCTTTTGCAAACTGCTGTGCGATCCACTGGAGCACCTGGATCGAATCTTTTACCCCATGCGGCAGGGCCAGGTGCCGGATCACCACCCCTTTTTGCAGCATCCCATCCGGGCCGAAAACCGGCGGCCCGACCTGGCGGACCATTTCTGTGATCGCTTTTTGCGCAACCGCAAAATAGTCCGGCGCACATGAATACCGTCCGGCACGCGCGCTGTCCGCATATTTGAGATCGGGCAGGTAAATATCCACATACCCTTCCAGCATGCGGAGTGTCTGCACCTTGTCATACCCGCCCGTATTGCACACCACCGGTATCTTCAGCTTTCCGCGCACCTGTTCGAGCGCTTCGGCCACCCATGGGGCAAAATGCATTGGGTTTACCAGGTTGATATTATGCGCCCCTTGTTCCTGCAATTCTAAAAAGATCTCCGCCAGCCGGCTGACGGGGATTTCTTTCCCGAAATTTTGGGCGCTGATGGTATAATTCTGACAGAAACAACATTTTAACGGGCACCCGGAAAAAAACACCGTCCCTGACCCCTGTTTCCCGCTGATACAGGGTTCCTCCCAAAAGTGCAGGGCTGCGCGGGCCACCTTCACCTGCGCTCCTCCTCCACAGAAACCGATGCCTGTCCGGCGGTCGCTCCCACATTCCCGTGGGCAAAGTTTACAATTGACTGGTATCTTCATCCTGCTTTCCCCTTCCCGATCGCGCCCGCCTGCCCGTTGCGCCCCATACCGGGTATGGTGCGGCAGATGTCCGGCTTCCCCTTCCGATTCAGTTGTCCGGCTGGTTTCCCAGGCAAGGCGCAGGGTTTTGCTGCCCAGTATCCTCGGATTTTGCGGCAATACCGCACCCGGCGCCGTTTCCAGGTACGCGCCGCATGCAACCGCCAAAGGACAGCTTCCGAAGGTATTGTACCACTTTGGGGTGAAAAAAGCCATCCGTTTGCCCGTCCTTCCCGGCTGTCTTTGGGCAGCGTTTTCCGGCATACGGTTTTGAAAATCCCGGATATTTTTGATATCCGTTGCACAGGGCGGGGCTGTAAAAATACAGCCCCGCCCTGTTGGCTTATGCAGTTTTTACCGGATCAGGCAAGGCCGGCCAGCCGCGCAAGCCCCGCCGTCAGCGCGCAGACCGCCATCCCGGCCGCTGTGGGAAGCAGGATGGAAAGCGCCGTCCATTTGATACTCTTGGTTTCCTGATAAATGGTCAGGCAGGTGGTGGCGCATGGCCAATGCATCAGCGAAAACAGCATCATGCACACTGCTGTCAGCCAGGTCCACCCGTTTTGGGTCAGCAAGAGATGCATCTGCATCAGATTGGAAGAATCCTGCAGACTGCCGGCTGAAAGATATGCCATCATCATCACCGGCACCACGATCTCATTTGCAGGGAATCCCAAAATGAACGCAATCAAAATGACGCCGTCCAATCCCAATATCCGGGCAAACGGGTCCAGCCAACCGGCACAATAAGCGAGCAGGCTTCCGCCATCCACCTGGATATTGGCCATCAGCCAAATGATTGCGCCGGCTGGCGCAGCTGCCGCAGCCGCACGTCCCAGGACAAATACCGTCCGGTCCAATATCGACCGGACGATCACCTGCCCGATCTGCGGCCTGCGGTAAGGCGGCAATTCCAATGCAAAGGAGGACGGCACCCCTTTCAGCACCGTTTTGGAAAGCAGGTAAGAG
>CALXGW010000181.1 GCA_944387965.1 uncultured Anaerotruncus sp.
CCTCAATCGGCACACCCGCCTTGACCGAAGCCTGCCGTGCAACATTCTGCCCCTGCGCTGCCTGCAGCACGCAGCCCATCAGCACCTCGTCCACCTGCTCGGGCTTCACGCCTGCGCGGTTCAGCGCTTCTTTGATCACAATTGCGCCGAGGTCCGCCACCGGAACGCCGGTCAGCATGCCGCCCATCTTGCCGATTGCAGTGCGCACCGCACCAACCAACACTACTTCTCTTTCCATACCGATGCCTCCAATTCTTCTTTTCTCCGTCAAATTTATCAGGAGAAGCAAACCAACCGCGCGGCATCCTGCCGTCCTATCCAGAAATCAAAAGCCCCGGTCCGCCCGGAAAGCACGGACCAAACGCGAAGGGCATCATTCTACAGTTTCGGATATGCTTCTTCTATTCCCCGGACTATTGCCATACCGCCCTGCCAGCAGGGTCGGTCCGCTGCAGCGCGGCCGATGCTTCACGCAGAGGGCATCCCGCAGCTCCCCGTGCCAAGGCCCCTGTCCACACATCATCAGGCTGGCCCGCAGTGCGTTTGAGCCGCAGCGCACACAAAATCTTTCCTGCGGATATTATAACACAAATGCAGAATAGTTTGCTACCTTTTTAACAATATATCCAGGAATTTTCTGCATAACCAACAACCGCAAAGCCTACTCTCCCGCCTTTTTTGCCAGATAAGCACGAACGGCCGGTTGCATATGCAACCGGCCGTTCGTAAACTGCACAGAATCATGCGTCCCGCTGGTTTAAATCTCCCAGCCCAGCCCTGTTCAGTTCACCATCCGCCCCTCCGGATAGCCGTTACGAACGGAGGGCAGAACAGTTGCATAAGCAGCTTAATAAGTGGTTTTGAAGCGTTTCTCAAACTCTTCAATCAGGGGAGCGCGGAAATTCGGATGTGCGATTTCAATGAGGGCGCGCGCGCGGTCTCTGAGCGTTTTGCCCTTGAGCTCAGCGATGCCGTATTCTGTCACCACATAGTTGACATCATAACGGGAAGTGGTCACGGCAGCGCCCTCGTCGATAAAGGCCACAACCTTGGATACAGTGCCTTTCGCGGCGGTGGAGGGCATGGCCATAATCGTGCGCCCGCCCTTGGACATATTGGCGCCGCGCACGAAGTCCACCTGGCCGCCGACGCCGGAAATCTGCTTGAGGCCGACCGAGTCGGAAACGACCTGGCCCATCAGGTCAACCTGCACGCAGGAGTTGATCGAAACCAGGTTGTCATTCTGGCAGATCACGCGCGGGTCGTTGACATAATCCACCGGCATCATCGCTACTTCGGGGTTGTTGTCCACATAATCATACAGCTTGCGGGTCCCCATCAGGAAGGTGGCAACGCTCTGCCCGCGGTGGATATTCTTTTTGCTGTTGTTGATAACGCCCGCGCGCACCAGGTCTACCACGCCGTCCGAGAACATCTCGGAATGGATGCCCAAATCTTTCTTATCCTTCAAAAAGCCCAGCACCGCGTCGGGGATCGCGCCGATGCCCAGCTGCAGGCAGTCGCCGTCTTTTACCAGGGAAGCCACATTCTCGCCGATGGCGCGCTCCACATCCCCGATGTGCGGCGGCTGCAGCTCGATCAGCGGGGTGTCTTCCTCGATGATATAGTCCAGCTTGCTTACATGGATGAAGCTGTCCCCCAGCGTGCGCGGCATATTCTTGTTGATCTGGGCAATCACGATATCCGCAATCTCTGCAACCGGCTTGGTGTAATCGACCGAGACGCCGAAGCTGCAATAGCCGTGCTCATCCGGTTTGGAAAGGTTGAGCAGCACAACGTTGGGATGCAGCTTTGTACGGAACAGGTCGGGGATCTCAGAGAAAAAGACAGGGGTAAAGTCGCCGCGGCCATCCGCAACCGCCTGGCGGGTGGTGCCGCCGATGAACAGGCTGTTGTGACGGAAATTCTCGCTGTACTGCGGCAGGCAGTACTCCGCCTTGCCCATCGCAACCATATGTACGATTTCAACATTTTTATAAGCCGCAGCATTCCGGACCAAAGCGTCGGAAAGCAGGGTGGATTCGCCGGTCGCATGGGTGACAACCACGCGGTCCCCGGATTTGATGTGTTTTACGGCTTCGTCGGCCGTTGTCAGCCTCTCCTGATAGATCTGTCTCCAGTCCATCTAGAAATCACTCCTTCTGATTCTGATATTTTATTTCTGCTTCTGCCATCTGCTGGCATAGTCTTCCATAATCCTCCCGGCGGTCCAGCACGAACTTCCCATAGCGGCCTTCCAGCCCGTCATGGGCAGCACACCGGCTGGTGCAGCCGCAGATCACTGCAATGAAATCAAATTCCTCCGGCGCGCCCGCACTCAGGAATTCCCAGCCCGGGAAGGCTTCTTTCAGCTGTGCCACCAGCCCTACGCGGTCGAAGCGGGGATTGCATCCTCCGCAGTATTTAATCCCGATTTTCATCATGGCATCCGGTGTTCGAGGATCGCCCTCGCCATATCAAGCAGTTCGTCGCTTACCTGCGTAATCAAAACCACCCGCTTAATTTCAGGCAGGGCCTCCGTCATCTCCTTCTCGATCAATTGCTCGGTCGTGATGGTGGCCGAAGGGCAGTTGCTGCACCGGCCGGTCATCCTGATTTTCAAGACCCCGTCCGCAAAATCCGTTACGACGACATCGCCCCCATGGTCATGCAGCGCGGGGCGCACCCGCTCATCCAGCGCCTGCTCAATCTTCTTCTGCAATTCCTCCTGCAACCGTGTTTCCTCCCTCGGATCATCAAACTTATAAACCGCCTTATACGCAAAAAGCGTCCCGCCCTCCGGCCCCGCCGGGGGGGAAGGAACAGGACGGCCCTTGCTTTGCAATACGGCTGAAAGCCCGCGCCAACCGGCCGGGCTTCCCGCCGCCTCCTTATCCCGCGCGCCGGGATCCCCGGCAGGCCGGGGATCCCTGGACGCAATGTAAACTGCTTATTCTTTGATGTGCGCGATCGCTTTGGCCAGTTCTTTCTTCATGGCCAGGTTGCCCTGACGGGAGATCATGATGCGCTGAGCCTGCGGGGAACCAGCGCCGTGCATCGACTCGGTGCGGTAGCCGACAGCCGCAGTACCCAGAGCCAGGTTCTCGATCAGGCGCAGGATGCGCAGACGGTTTTCGGTGGAAACGCTCGCAACGCCGCGCAGGTATTTCTCGACATACGGCCCGGTGAAGGAATCGCGCAGGTCTTTCTCAGACGGCGCGGTGACGACCAGACCACCGGCGATGTCTTCCGCCAGGCGTACGATCTCATACGGGAAGCGGGTGACGTTCTGTTTGCAGACGTTGGCGAGCAGCAGGTCGATCATGTAGTTGCCGGATTCGGTCTGATGGCCTTCCGCCGAGCAGGCGATACCGCAGCAATACAGGGTTTCGTTCAGGTGGGTCATTTCGATCAGTTTGTCCTTGATGTGGGAAGCTTTCGCAGCGCCGTTGTAATCCGCCGCAACTGCAGCCGCACCGATCAGCACGTCGCCGACGCCAACTTTGCAGCCGCCATAGCTCTGGCGATGGTAACCCGCGAAACGCTCAACCAGCATACCGGCAAATTCGGTTTCGCCGTTGAGGAAGATGCGGTCGTTCGGAACAAATACATCGTCAAAGATGGTCAGCGCTTCTACGCCGCCGAACTCGGAGTTACCGACATCCATTTCGGTGCCTTCCAGTTTACGGGTGTCGCAGGACTGACGGCCGATGATCATGATGATGCCTTTGGTGTCCATCGGGACAGCGAAGGAAACCGCATAATCCTTGTCATCCGGACCCATCGAAATGGTCGGCATAACGATTACTTCATGGGAGTTCAGAACGCCGGTCTGATGCGCTTTGGCGCCGCGTACAACGATACCGTCCGGACGGCGTTCAACAACATGCAGATACATGTCGGGATCAGCCTGTGCATGCGGGGCCAAAGAACGGTCGCCCTTCGGGTCGGTCATCGCGCCGTCGACAGTCAGGTCGTTTTCCTGGACGTACAGCATGAATTTCTTAAAGTTTTCATGATAGTTGGTGCCGTATTTCTTATCGGTTTCATAGGTCGTGGAGTATACCGCATTGAACGCGTCCATACCGACGCAGCGCTGGAAGCAGGCAGCGGTCTTCTGGCCGAGCAATCTCTGCATTTTAACCTTTTTAATCAGATCCTCCGTGCTGCGATGGATGTGGGTGAAGCGGTTGATGCGCTTGCCGGTTTCCGGGGAAATCGCAGTCATCAGGTCCTCATACTCCGGCATCTGCGCCAGATCATAGGTCATGCGCACCGAGTTGAGGGACGGGCGCAGGATCGGGTCATCCACCGGATGGTCAATCTTTTTACCAAACATATAGACCTGCATGTTCAGCTTGCGGATACTTTCGATGTACTGTTCGCCAGTCATAAGTGCCATAGAGAATCATCCTTCCTTCATTTTTTATCAGTATAGTCGAACGACTTCGGTTCCACTACCTTAAATACAAGCAATTTCGGTGCCAAATACCTGCTAATCCTGTAAACCAGCATCGCAAGGGCATTTGTGGCATCTGCCAAATAAAACCCGCCTGTTTTTTGTTGCACAAATGAAACATCTTCCAAAAGAACGCCTGCCTAGCCCGGATGTATACGGCATTTTTCGCTGATTTTCAGCGGTATGCGGTTGTTTCATTTATAAAACAAGTTTCATTTTTGCACCACATATTTTTCGGTATACTTTTTGCGTTTGCGCACAAAGGTCGCTGCATCCATCTGTAAGCTTTCCGCCGCCGCGCGCACATTATGGAACCGCTCGTAGGCGCGGTCGATATAGCTCAGTTCCAGCTGTTCGACCAAGCTTTTCAGATTGAGCGACTGATCGAATGTTTCTGCCGCAACCTCCCGGGGCAGCCAGTTTGCCCGGATCGGCAGGTCGCTGGCGGTGATCTGGTTTTCGTTGCTCATGATGATGGCGCGTTCCACAATGTTCTTGAGTTCGCGCACATTTCCCGGCCAGTGGTATCCCAGCATTTCCACAACGGCGCTCTGGGTAAACTCCTTTTTGAGGCCGTACTTTTTGTTGAGCTGCTCCAGCAGGCTTTTGGCCAGCGGCAGGATATCGTCCTTGCGTTCCCGCAGCGGCGGGATGACCACCGGGAAAACATTCAGCCGGTAATACAGATCTTCCCGGAAGGTCTTTTCCTTGAGCATTTCCTCCAGATTGCGGTTGGTTGCAGCCAACACCCGCACATTGATCTTGATCGGCTTATCCGACCCGATCCGCTCGACCTCCTGCTCCTGCAGCACCCGCAAAAGCTTGACCTGCATATCCAGCGGCAGCTCGCCGATCTCGTCCAGGAAAATGGTGCCGTTATCCGCCACTTCAAACAGCCCCATCTTCCCCTCCTTGTTCGCGCCGGTGAACGCGCCCCGTTCATACCCGAACAGTTCGCTTTCCATCAGGTTGGCGGGGATTGCGCCGCAGTTTACCTTGATAAAACGTTCATTGCTGCGGCGGCTGTTTTTATAGATGTAGGTGGCAATCCGTTCCTTGCCGACGCCGGTTTCGCCAAGCAGCAGGACGGTTGTATCCAGCTTTGCGACCTTATTGACCATGTGCAGCATATGCAGCGTCGTCTTATCCACCGCAATCAGGTCCTGTTCGCCGATGATCTGTTTGCGGATGATTTCGATCTCGGAAAAATACCGCTGGGTCAGTTCATCTTTTTTGACCAGCTGTTCCTTGAGGTCATATAGCTCGGTCACATCGCGCACATTCGTGACCACCATCACCACATTGTTGCGTTCATCAAAGGTCGGCGTGCTGGTGACAATGGCGCGCTTGCCGGTCTGGAATTCCTGCTCGATGGTCACCGGTTCCCGCCGTTCGAGGGCAAGCAGGCTGCCCGATTGGGAAACGACCCCCTCTTTGACCAGGCTGCGCATGTTCCTGCCCATAACCTGTTCGCGGCGGAGCCCGGAAACGACCTCATAAGAGCGGTTCACCATGATCACATTGGCATCCCCATCGGTGATGAAAATACCGTCGAAGGAACTTTCAAGGATCGCGTCAAATTTTGCGCGGGCATCCTCCATATCGCTGAACAGTTCCAAATCCGCCGGATTTTCCTTATAATAAGCCGGCGCCCGTTTGACCATGGCAATCCCCCCTCCACGCGGTTTTCCAAAGGATTATTTTGTCGGTTCGAAATCGGTGGAAATGAAATAATACATCGCCGGTACATACGGCTCCACCAAAAGCGGGGTCACCCGCTCCTTAAAGCGTTTGAAATGCGCCGTTTCACGATGTGCCTGCTGGTCAGCCGGGGATTTGTAGATCTCATTGAGCACAAACCGGGTCGGGTCCTTCTGATCCTGCAATACGTCGAACCTGACAACGCCCGGTTCCTGACGGCTGCATTCCGCATTTTCCGACGCGACCTGTTTGTACTGTTCGATGCAGTCCTCTTTCACCTGCATGGGGATAATTGCCACCTGCAATGGCTGTACCATCTCAATCCTCTCCCTTTTTTATTGATTGCAAACCAGCTGCCGGAGCGCGCCCGCCGATATGGCGGAACCCGCCGTCAGTCGCTGCGCTTACACAACACCATCTGCACCTGCCCATCTTCGATATCCAGCGAGATACATTCCATCATCTGTCCAAGCAGATGCAGTTCGGAATCCTCCCCGGTGTTGCTGGCCCCAGCCAGCGCCCAGTAGGATTCCTCGATCCCTTCATCCCGTTCATCCTCCGGGATATTCAAAAATTTGTCCAGATCCTCAATTTTTTTGCGCTGGTCGGGCGAATAATCGCTGCTCAATGTCACCACATATCCGTCCGCCATCCGTTTGAGTTCCATTTTCACACCGGTAGCGCCTACGCCAAGCATATACGCCACCAGTTCATCGATGGCTTTTGTCACTTTTCGAATTGTCGCTTTCATTCCAATAAAACCCCCATAAAAATAACCTTCCCCCCAGAAAACCACCGCCGGGCCTCATCCCCGGCATCCCCAGCACCAGCTGCCATATTATTTTGATTCCCGGCGCAGCGCCTCGATCAATGGCACCAGCACAATACACACCAGCCCGGCAGAAAACCCATTGTTGTAAAGGTTGAGCCCACCGTGTAGGAAACTGACATTCAGCACCACCGAAGCATGGATCACACCAGCCACAATCCCCCAGATGCAGCCGAACTGCCCCGCAATGGGCGCCAGCCCGGTGGAAAACAACGCCGCCAGCAGCACGCTCGGGTCAGACAGTTCCCATACCATGAACAGGGAACTCAAAAAGACCCCTGCCATCACCGGGATAATGTTTTTCAAATGCTTCCCAAAGCTGCCGAACCCGCAGACAGTAAAGATCCCGCCAATCGTCGGCCCGTTGAGGTCGCCGCCCACCGCCAGCACATACAGGGTGGAAAACGCCCCAACGATCCCCATATTCATCAGCGTCACCGGATAACCGTCCAAAAAGGTAAAATCCGCAACCGACCGGCCGGTATGCCTGGTGATGGCCCGTAACCCGGAAAGGCTTTTCCCATTCCAGAAAAAGCCCGCCAAAAACATGCATCCAAACAGTAAAAACAGATAAATGGAAAACCGCAGGTTGT